>DATJGQ010001118.1:0-4073 GCA_035494815.1 Gemmataceae bacterium | reverse complement strand
CCGACCTGGTGTTCCACCTCTACGACCGGCCCCTACACCCGGAGCTGTTCGACACGTTGGCCCTGCGCACCGTCAAGCGCGACGACTATACCCTGACCGTTCGCATCACCCGCACGGGCCACGCCATTACCTGGCAAACCAAGACCGCCCACCTCACCGAAGTGACCGCCAGGGCCGACTGGCCCTTGCCCGAGCGCCGGGCCCGACTGAAACACCGCATCCGCGGCGAACACTGCGACACACTGCCCTGCGGCCCGGCTGTCTGTTACCAGACCAGCTTTCAGGTCGAACTCCTCCCGCAAGAGATCTTCTTCCACGTCCACGACGAGATCCTCCGCGACGGTGCGAAACGCGGCTTACTGCACAACTTCCAACCGAACCACCGCCTGGCCCTGGCCCCGCTCGGCTTCGTCACCGTCGAGGCATGGTCCGGGTGCCTGCTCGTCTCGTCGTTCCACACCTTCCCGGGCGAGCACACGGTCGTGAAGACGCAGTCGCTCATCGAGCGGAAGCGATAGGATTCTCGACACCCGCGGCCGCTTGAAGTAACCCTCGACATTCCCGACAATCCTTGCATGAACCGCGAAGCGCAGCTCCGCCGCGTGATCGACGGCGGGATCGTGGCCGTCGTTCGGTCGCCGGACAGTGAGCAACTCGTCGACGTCTGCCGCGCGCTAGCCGACGGCGGCGTCACGACCTGCGAAATCACCATGTCGGTCCCCGACGCGCTGGATGTCGTCCGGCGCGTCCGGAATGTCCTCGGTGATCGCGTGCTGCTCGGCGCCGGCACGATCCTCGATCCTGAAACCGCGCGGGCGGCCCTCCTCGCCGGCGCGGAGTACGTCGTCGCCCCGACACTCAACCTGGACGTCATTCGGCTGTGTCACCGTTACGACAAGTTAGTCATGCCGGGAGCATTCACGCCGACGGAGATCCTGACCGCCTGGGAGGCGGGGGCGGACGTTGTGAAAGTCTTCCCCGCTGACGTGGTCGGCCCGGCGTTTTTCAAGGCGTTGCGCGGGCCGCTGCCGCAGGTTCGCCTGATGCCGACCGGCGGCGTGGATTTGACGACGGCCGCGGCGTTTCTGAAGGCCGGGGCGTGCTGCCTGGGCGTCGGCGGCCAACTCGTCGACCCGAAGGCCGTCGCCGCCGGCGATTTCGGCCGCATCCGTGATTTGGCCCGACAATATGTCGCGATCGTGCACGAGTGCCGCAAGTCAGGTGGTTAGGTGGTTAGGTGGTTAGGTGGTTAGGTGGTTAAAGACAAAACCACCCAACCACCCAACCACCCAACCACCCAACCGCCCAACCGCCCAACCACCTAACCACCTAACCACCCAACCATCTAACAACAATGCCATACGACGTCATCACGTTCGGCGAAGCGATGGTTCGACTGGCGCCGCCGAACTTCCGGCGGCTCGAGCAGGCGACGAGCCTGGACGTGCAGGTCGGCGGCGCGGAACTGAATACGGCTGTGGGCCTTGCCCGCTTGGGTCGATCGACGGCGTGGGTGTCGCGGCTGACACGCAACCCGCTCGGCCGCCTGGTCGCCAACTCGGCGCGCGAAGCCGGGGTGAGTAGCGAACACGTTGTCTGGACCGACAGCGACCGCGTCGGGGTTTATTTCCTCGAATTCGGAGCGGCGCCCCGGGCGAGCAGCGTCCTTTACGATCGCAAGGGCGCGGCGATCGCTCACGTTCGTCCCGGCGAGGTGCCGTGGGCGAACGTTTTCGCCGGCGCCAGGTGGTTTCACGTCACCGGCATCACGCCCGCGCTGAGCCCGGCCGCCGCCGACACGACGCGCGAGGCGATCCACGCCGCGAGGGATGCCGGCGTACGCGTTAGCATCGACCTCAACTATCGGGCCAAGCTCTGGACGCCGGCCGAAGCCGGCAAGTGGATGAACGAACTGCTGCCGAGTTGCGACGTGCTGATCACGACAGAGGAGGATGTCGCAAAGGTACTCGGCATTTCGGGCGAAGACTACGAGGCCGTCGCCCGCCAGTTGAGCGAACGCTTTCAGTTCAGCGTCGTTGCGATTACCCTGCGCGAGAACCCGCTGGTCTGGCGGAACAGTTGGACGGCCATCGCCCTGCATGACGGGCGAATTCTGAAAACGCAGACCTACGAGGTCGAGATCGTGGACCGGCTGGGCGCCGGCGATTCGTTCGCCGCCGGCCTGATTCACGGGCTCTTGGACGACGACCCGCAAAAAGGGTTGGACTACGGCGTCGCGGCGAGCGCCATCAAGCACTCAATCCCCGGCGACTTCGCCTGGATTGCGCGGGAGGAAGTCGAGGCGCTGCTCAAGGGCGGCGGGCTGCGGATAAGCCGGTGAAGATCGCCACCGCGATATACCAGGTTGGCTTCTGCGGTTTGCGGGCCGGGCGGGGAGACCTCGCCCCCACACCCAGGGCGCTACACCTCGGTCACGTAGGGGCGGGGTCTCCCCGCCCGGTCCCCAAAATCAATTCTGACCTCGATTACTTCCCGTTAACCTCATGATGGCGCTTCGTCATCAACTCCTTTAATTCGCGGACACGATCCGGATGCTTGTCCGCCAGGTCGCTCTTTTCGCCCGGGTCGGCGACCAGGTTGTACAGTGCGACCGTCTCGAGTTTCTCGTCCGCGAGCAGTTTCCATTCACCTTGACGCAGCGTCAACTTCCATGGGCCCTGCTGCGCCTTGTCATATTGCCAGTACAACGGCACGCGCCGCGTAATGGACCTCCCGTCTAATAAGGGCAGCACGTTTGCGCCGTCTAGGGGCCGGTCGGCCGGTGGTTCGACACCCGCGACGGCACACAATGTCGGCATCAGGTCGTAGAACGCGACCGGCTCGTCGCTCGTGGAGCCCGGCGTCGTGTGACCGGGCCACTGCAGTATCCCCGGCACGCGGTAGCCGCCCTCGTACATGGACAGCTTCATGCCGCGGAGCGGGCCGGCCGAGCCGTGCGAGTGAGTTGCAGTGGGATAACGGTGCAGCGTCTCCGGGCCGTTGTCGCTGGTGAAGAAGACGAGCGTGTTGTCGCGGAGTTTTCGGTCGTCGAGTGCTTTCAGCAGTCGTCCGACCTCCTGGTCCACGAGTGAGACGCTGCCGCAATAGACGCGTTTCGTCACGTCCGGGACGTCTGCATACATCGACGTGAACTGGTCCGGCGCGGCGACGATCTCGTGCGGCGCGTGGAAGGTGAGGAAGAGGGCGAACGGCCGATCGCCGGCGCTATCCATGAACTTGAGGCCCTCGTCCATGATCAGAGTTGATGAGTTGCCGTTCAGCGGACCGACCCGCCGGCGGTTACGGACGAAATTGGTCGGGTTTGCGTGCGTCGGCGCCGCGTTATTCTGCGTGGCGAACCAGTGATCGAAACCGAAATCGCCGGGCGTCGGCTCCATGCCGTCGAATTTGCTGTTGAGGTGCCATTTTCCGGCGAGACACGTCGTGTAGCCCGCCGCCTGGAGCCGCTGTGTGATAGTGACTTCCGTTCGCGGCAGAAAGACGCTGCTGCCCTGCGGGATCCAGTCGCGGATGCCCATGCGGTTCGGGTTACGGCCCGTGAACAGTGCCGCCCGCGACGGCGAACAAACTGGGGCGCCGGCGTAGCAGGAAGTGAGCGTTAACCCGTCATGGGCGAGTTGGTCCAGATGAGGCGTCTTGATCCGCGGATGGCCGAAGCAGCCGAGGTCGCCGTAGCCGAGGTCGTCCGTGAGCAGCACGACGATGTTGGGCTTGGCCGAGACGATCGACGTGAGTGCGAGCAGCCAAAAACAGGCAACGATTCGGCACATCGGGCAATTCCGGCGCGGGCCAAGATACTATACCACTCGGAGCCGCGCCGGTCACTCGCGGTCCCCCAATAACTCCCGCGGGCCGATGCCCACGATCTTCGCCCGACCGCCGACGATGCGGGCGAAGAGAACGCCGGCCGTTTTCCCGTCACGGCCGAGTACGATCAGCCAGTCGTCCGGCCGAAGAACGCTGTGCAATCCGTCCGCACCGCGAACTCGCGTGACGGCATTCGGGCTGATCCGGCGCAATTCGGTCGGCACCAGATCCGGCCGCTCGTATTG
>DATJGQ010001117.1:0-4226 GCA_035494815.1 Gemmataceae bacterium | reverse complement strand
CGCGAAAGGGTTCGGCAGCACGACGTTCCGGCCGAGGGCGGCGCAAAACGTCGCGGCCAAGGCGGAGTGGAAGGACGGCCGGTGGACGGTCGTCTTCCGCCGGCCGCTGACCGTGCCCGCCGAGGCCGGGTTGACGTTGGCTCCGGGTGGACGCAGTTCGGTCTCCTTCGCGATCTGGGACGGCGCCGCCCGCGATCGCAACGGGCAGAAACTGATCTCGATCTGGCACGACATGGAGTTGGCGAAATAGGTCGTTAAAGCCGCAAGCGGCATTGAGGGCAACTATGGACCGCCGCGATTTTCTGCGATACACCCTGGCGTCCGCGGGCGGGAGTTCGCTGCTCGCCCCGAAACTGTGGGGCTTCGAGCCGGTCAGCGTCGCCAACCCGCTCGGGTCCTATCC
Source organism: Gemmataceae bacterium (assembly GCA_035494815.1). Classification (GTDB taxonomy): domain Bacteria; phylum Planctomycetota; class Planctomycetia; order Gemmatales; family Gemmataceae; genus DATJGQ01. The sequence continues at coordinate 3,823 of DATJGQ010001117.1, read as the reverse complement.
GAACCGCGGCTGGGAGGACGTCTACCGCGACCAGTACCGCGTTGACGGCTGGTTCTCCTGGGTGTGCGCCCCCAACGACACGCACAATTGCCTGCTGCGCGCCTACACGCGTAACGGTGTCGTGCTGCGTTCCGAATCCGGCTATGAGGCGGGCAGGGTCAAGGATCTCTACGGCAACAGCTCGACCGCCCACTGGAACCCGCGCAGCTGCTCGAAAGGCGAGAGCCAGCAGCGCCGCCTCTATGGCCCCTATCGCTTGCGTCAGCCGATGGTCCGCAAAGGCTGGAAGCAATGGGCCGACGACGGCTTCCCGTCCCTCTCCGACGACCCGGCGCGGCGGGACAAGTACAAGTTCAACTCGCGCGGCACGGACACGTTCGTGAAGCTCGGCTGGGACGAAGTCTACCGCTATCACGCCAAGGCCGTGCTGGCGATCGCCAAGACCTATAGCGGACACGACGGGGAGCGGCGGCTCAAAGCCGACGGCTACGAGCCGGAGATGATCGAAGCGACGCACGGCGCCGGCACCCGCTGCATGAAACTCCGCGGCGGCATGGGCCTCTTGGGCGTCATGGGTAAGTACGGCCTGTACCGCTGGTCGAACATGCTCGCGTTGGTCGATCAGAAGGTCCGCGGCGTGGCGGAGAAGGACGCGCTCGGCGGCCGCATCTGGTCAAACTACACCTGGCACGGTGACCAGGCCCCCGGCCAGCCGTTCGTCCACGGCCTGCAGGCGTCCGACTGCGACCTCAACGACATGCGCAACGCCAAGCTGCACATCCAGTGCGGCAAGAACCTGGTCGAGAACAAGATGGCCGACGCCCACTGGTTCATCGAGATGATCGAGCGGGGCGGGCGGGTCGTCGTCATCACGCCGGAGTATTCGCCCGCGTCGACCAAGGCCGACTACTGGATCCAGGTCCGCCCCGGCTGCACGGACACGGCCCTGTTTCTCGGCGTCACCAAGGTCATGATCGACAACGGCTGGTATGACAAGAAATTCGTCACCGCCTTTACCGATTTCCCACTTCTGATTCGCACCGACACGCTGACCCGGCTGCGGGCGGGCGACGTGTTCCCGAATTTCAAACCTGCTCTCGCGAAGGACGGCCCGTCATTCAAGGACCAGCACCTGACCGAGGAGCAGTATGCCAAACTGGGGGGCGACTTCGTCGCCTTCGACGAAGTCCGCAAGGAATTGCGGCCGCTCACCCGGGACCAGATGGGCGATCGGATGGCCAAGGACGGTCTTGCCCCTTCACTCTCCTACGCCGGCAAAGTCAAGCTGACGGACGGCAAGGAGGTCGAGGTCATTACCCTGTGGGACGCCTACCGGAACCATCTCAAGGACTACGACCTCGACACCGTCCACGAGATCACCGGCGCCGATAAGACGCTCGTGGCCCGGCTCGCTAAAGACATTTGGGAGACGGCCAAGGCGGGTCATGCGGTCGCCGTCCACGTCGGCGAGGGGATCAACCACTGGTTCCACGCCACGCTGTGCAACCGCGCGCAGTATCTGCCGCTGATGCTCACCGGTCAGATCGGCAAGCCCGGCGCCGGCTGCCACACCTGGGCGGGCAACTACAAGGCCGCGCTGTTCCAGGGCTCGCCCGAAACCGGACCGGGGTTCCTCGGCTGGACCGCCGAAGACCCCTTCCACCCGAACCTCGACCCGACCGTGGACGGCAAGACGATTACGGCCAACAAGCTGAGCAAGGACGAAGAGCCGGCTTACTGGAACCACGGCGAGCGGCCGTTGATCGTCAACACCCCCAAGTACGGCCGCACCTGCTTCACCGGCGCCACGCACATGCCGACGCCGACGAAGTTCCTCTGGTTCGCCAACGTCAACCTCTTCAACAACGCCAAGCACGCATACGAGATGCTGTTCGTCATCAACCCGAAGATCGACTGCATCATCGCGCAGGACATCGAGATGACGAGTTCGTGCGAGTACGCGGACATCGTCTACCCGGCCAACTCGTGGATGGAGTTTCAGACCTACGAGGTCACCGCCTCGTGTTCGAATCCGTTCCTGTACGTCTGGAAGGGCGGCATCCCACCGGTCTACGACAGCCGTGACGACGTTCACATCCTCGCCGAGTCCGCGGAAGCGCTGGCGAAGGAGGCGGGTGATGCGCGGATCGCCGACTATTGGAAGTTCATCCTCGCCGACAAGACCAACGGCGTGAAGGTGTACATCCAACGGCTCTTTGACGGCTCGACGACGACGCGCGGCTACAAGGTGGATGACATCGTAGATGGCAAATACGGGGAGCGGAATGTCGCCCTGATGCTCTTCCGCACCTACCCGCGGATCCCATTCCTCGAAAACATCAAAGACAACCTGCCGTTCTGGACCGACACGGGCCGGCTGAACGCCTACTGCGATATCCCCGATGCGATCAGGCACGGGGAGAACTTCATCGTCCACCGCGAAGGGCCGGAGGCGACGCCATACCTGCCCAACGTCATTGTCACTTCCAACCCGCTCGTCCGGCCCGACGACTTTGGCGTTCCCCGCGCGGCGATGCACTGGGACGAACGGACGGTCCGCAACGTGAAGCTGCCGTGGGCCGAAGTGAAGAAGACCGAAAACCCGCTCTGGAAGGCCGGTTTCAACTTCTACCTGCTGACGCCGAAGACGCGGCACCGTGTCCACTCGTCCTGGTCCACGGTGGATTGGCACATCATCTGGGATTCGAACTTCGGCGACCCGTTCCGCCGGGACAAGCGGCTCCCCGGTTTCGGCGACCACCAGTTGCACATGAACCCGGACGACGCCAAGGCGCTCGGCATCAACGACGGTGACTACGTGTATGTGGACGCCAACCCGGCGGACCGGCCGTTTTCCGGCTGGCAGAAGGACCCGCGGCGGGCGAAAGTCGCGCGGCTAATGCTGCGGGTGACTTACAACACGAGCTACCCGCGCGGCGTCGTGATGACGAAGCACGCTCCCTTCATCGCCACTGAAAAGACTGTGCTCGCCCACGAGACGCGGCCGGACGGTCGCGCCCAATCCGCCGACACCGGCTACCAGGCGAACCTGCGCTACGGCGCGCAACAGTCCTGCACCCGCAACTGGCTGATGCCCATGCACCAGACCGACACGCTCTTCCACAAGGCCAAGGTCAAGATGGGCTTCATCTTCGGCGGGGAGGCGGACAACCACGCGATTAACACGGTGCCGAAGGAGACGCTGGTGCGCGTGGTCAAGGCCGAGGACGGGGGGCCGGGTGGGAAGGGCCAGTGGGAGCCGGCGACGCGGGCGTTCGCGCCACAGAGCGCCTCGCCGTTGGTTGACCAATACCTCAGCGGCGGGTTCGTGAAGATCGAGGGGGCCTCGTAACCCTGGCTTCGGAGGACGACCATGAACGACACGAACTGCGAATGTTGCCCGATGACGCTGGTCCTGCGGTGGGCCGGGCGGACGCTCGGCTTGACCGCGTTCGCCCTGGTGGTTTGGTTCCTGATCGCACATTTGCTGGCGGGCGAGGGGCCTAACCCGTTCCGGATGACACCGATCGAGTTGGCTCTGGCGGTAACCTTCTTCACCGCGGTCGCCGGCATGGTGGTCGGGTGGCGGTGGGAAACGGCCGGCGGGGTCATGATTGTCGCCGGCATGCTGCTGTTTTTCCTGGTCGAGCGGGCGGCCGGCGGCTCGTGGCCGCGGGGTTGGGTCATTTGGATGTTCCCGCTACCGGGCATCCTGTACTTGGCCGCCGCCTGCTTCGACGCGTGCCACGCCACTGGCCGCAAGGTGCTGACATGACCACACCGCAATTGGTCCCGAAGGTCCACCCGGCGACGCGGAAAGTCG
>DATJGQ010001116.1:0-2398 GCA_035494815.1 Gemmataceae bacterium | reverse complement strand
CCGGCCGCCTGCAGCGCGATGTAGCTGCCGATCACCTTGACGATGTCGTTGGCTTCTTTGATCTGCTTGATCGGCGTCGCCCGGTCGTCGGCCACGAAGGCACCTCGACGGCTCTCCGGCTAAGCACGCTCCGGCGCGGGCGGTTCCGATTGCGCCCGGGTCGGGGTGAAGGTGCGGCGGTGGAGAGCTACGAAGGTTACTGCCCTGGAGTCGGACAGACAGTCGGGGACGAACGGGCAAGCACGCGAGCGGGAAGAAATCGGCCGAGGCTCGGACGGGTAAGTTCCGAAATCGCCTGACGGCCCACGTGGCGCGACGACGTTAGCATCGCTCGTTCGGACACGAATCCGTTCGTGTCGCGGGAAGTATAGCCGGCGCCCCGGAGACCGTCAAGCTGGGCAAATGCCGCGGGTCGCGAAGCCGGGCCGTCATATCCCGTGTGCAGAGAATTGGTTACTTGTCAAGTTTCGCGAACCCGCTGCCGACACGGCCACGAAAATGACTTTCACGCAAGCTGGGTGAGTCGCGGGAAGATGATGATCGGGCGTGGTCGCCGCAAGCATGATCGAATCGGTCAACCTTGCCCTACCCGCATGCCGAAGAAATGAGTGGACGATATAAGACCACCCCGCGCATGCGGGTCAAGGAGGATGCAGGGATGGTATCAGGACGCTATCGGGCCGGGCTCGTCGCCGCGGGCCTGCTCGCATGGTGCGGGACGGCCGCCGCACAAAAGAACTCGCAAGTCACGCCGGCGTACATCCTGCAATACCGCCCGAAGCAGGACGCCGTCGTGGTCACGACGCCGACCGACGCCGAAATCGCCAACTGCAAGGTCGACGTCGCCAACGGGCCGAACAAGACCAGCGCCTACATCCTGCGCGACGCCCGCGGCCAGATCCTGCGCCGCTTCGCCGACACCAAGGGCAATAACAAGGTCGATACCTTCTGCTTTTATCTGGACGGCCAGGAAGTCTATCGCGAGATGGACACGAAGGGCAGCAAAGTGCCCGATCAGTACCGCTGGTTCGGTTCGCAAGGAAGTCGCTGGGGCGTGGACGTCAACGGCGACGGCCGCATCGACAGCTGGATTCAAATCTCCCCCGAGGAAGTCAGCCAGGAGATTCTCCGGGCGGTCATCACCCGCGACCCGGCGCGGCTGCAGGCGCTCGCATTGCGGGCCGACGAGATCGCGGCCATGGACATGCCGGCCGCCGAAGCCCAGAAACTGCGCGACGCCGTCGCCCAGCTGCCGGCGAAGTTCCAGGCGGTGCTGCCCAAGATCACCGGCATCACCGACAAGACTCGCTGGCTGCATCTGGAGATGCAGCCGCCGCAGTGCGTCCCGGCCGACACCATCGGCGGCAAGTACGACATCGTCCGCTACAAGTCCGGCACGATCGTGCACGAAACGAACGGCAAGGCCGAACTATTGCAGACCGGCGAGCTGATCCAGGCCGGCAAGGCCTGGCGGATCATCTCCGCCCCGACCCCCGGCTCGATCGAACCGGAACCGGTCAGCGCCCCGGGCAACAATAATGAGCCGTTCGTCAACGAGGAAACCCGCGGCCTGGTCAAGAAGCTCGAGGAGCTCGACGCCACGGCTCCGAAGGCGAGCGCGGCGCCCGCTGCCGTGCACCAGTACAACATGGACCGCGCAGCCCTGCTCGAACAGATCGCCATGAAGCTGAGCGGCGCCGAGGCCGAGCAGTGGATCCGCCAGATCGCCGATTGTCTGGCTGCCGCCGCCCAGACCGCCCCCCAGGGCAATAACGCCGCGATCGCTCGGCTCGCCGACCTGCGGGCCCGCGTCGCCAAGGCGAACATGAAGAGCCAGCTCGCCGGCTACATCGCCTTCCGCGAAATGTCGGCCAAGTACTCCAGCGAACTCGCCAATCTCAAGCCCGACGAACTGGTCAAAGCCCAGGACGCGTGGCGGGACCAACTGAAGAATTTCGTCCAGACCTACCCGACCGCCGAGGACACCCCGGACGCGATTCTCCAACTGGCCATGTTGAGCGAGTTCTCCAACAAGGAGACCGAGGCGAAGAACTGGTACACGCAACTCGCGAAGAACCACGGCGACCATCCGCTCGCCAAGAAGGCCGCGGGAGCGCTGCGGCGGCTGGACCTCGACGGCAAGCCGTTTGCGCTGGTCGCGCCGCGTCTGGGCGTCAACGGCGAGTTCGACATCCGCGCTATGGCCGGCAAAGTCGTGGTCGTCTACTACTGGGCGACCTGGAACGGACAGGCCCCCGCCGACTTCTTCAAGTTGAAGATGCTCGTGAACCAGTACGGTGCGAAGGGTCTGGAGATTGTTAGCGTCAACCTGGATACAGCCCCGCAGGAGGCGATGGCCTTCCTGCAGCGGACTCCGACGCCGGGGACGCACGTGCAC
>DATJGQ010001115.1:0-3556 GCA_035494815.1 Gemmataceae bacterium | reverse complement strand
TAGAGGACGCGCTCGGAGACGGTGGTCTTGCCGGCGTCAATGTGGGCGGCGATGCCGATGTTGCGAATCTTGGTCAGGTCCCGTGCCATTGTCGTTCCCTTTCACACAATCACGTGCACATTCAAGCGGTATCTGATGCTCCGGTTCGAGCCGCGTTCAATTGCGGCCGGGGCATCAAACACGAAACCCGCGGAGGCTGCTCCGCGGCAATCGTCGTTAGTTCCTTCGGCGACTACCGTGTCCCGACTGCCATGAACTTGCGTCGGGTGCGGCCCCTGCGGGTTATGGGCCGTCGGTCATCCCCGTGGCGAGCGGGCGTGGCCGGCGGCTGAGCTTCGAATGTCGCTGTCCGAAGCTCGTGGGAGGGACGCGGTTCGTGCTCCCACACGCTGCATGGTCCGCTCACGCCGACCAGGCAGGGCTTCGGTCAGCATGAGCCAGCTAATTTGGCTCGATCTTCACTGCTGCTCCTTGTTGGAACGCATCGATGGTACGCCTAAACGCGGGGAAGGTTTGCGAACAACTGCGGCCAACCCCCGGAACAGCCAAGGGGTTGCGTCTGAGCCGCGGGCAAAACCGATCGCCGCCGCACCGTCGATAAGGCGGGACAATGTAGCGACACGGCCGGAGTCGTCAAGGTGAGTTATCGGCCGACGCGCGGGCCGCCCGACAGCATGCCGCTCAGATTAAGACGAGTCGGGCGCGTTGCTTCTGCCGGGAAAACCGGCCGGCGCGTAGCTTGACAAGCCCCGCGACCTCTTTAGGATACGAAGCGCTTCCCCTTTGCAAGGGGCGTTCGTCGAGAGGTTTGGCGCGTGGCCGAACGGGTAGACGAGCCGGATCGGGCCGGGGCACATCGCCGTAAGTGGCGTTGCCTCAGCGGTTTACCCGGTACGGGCCTCGGCGGAAGCGTAGAACCGCGAACGGTCACACGTCCACTCGCCGCTTCACCCCGGGTTTCTCCCGCCGGTGCTCGCGGCACAGGGCGTCGCCTTCGCCCTCGATCAAACAAGTAAGCTTAGCCGGCCCGCCACTACCCCGTAGTGTAACGGTAGCACAAGAGATTTTGGTTCTCTTTGTCCTGGTTCGAATCCAGGCGGGGTAGCATCGTCGAATGCAGACTGAGGAATGCAGAATGCGGAATTGAATGCCGCTTTCTGCCTTCTCATTCAGCATTCTGCATTCACCACTCTGCATTCCCATGTCCTCCCCCACCGCCATCATCCTCGCCGCCGGGAAGAGCACGCGGATGAAGTCGCGGCGGCCGAAGGTGCTGCACGAGATCTGCGGCAAGCCGATGCTCGACTTTGTGCTCCAGGCGTGCTTCGGCGCCGGGTGCGAGCGAGTGATGGTCGTGGTGGGCCACGGTCGCGACGAGGTTGTCGGCCAGTTTGGCCAGGACCGACGGATCGTCTGGGTCGAGCAGACCGAGCAGCTCGGCACCGGGCACGCCGCCCGGATGTGCGTCGATCACCTGAAGGACCACCACGGCGACGTCTTCATCCTCGCCGGGGACGGGCCGCTGATCCGTGACGAGGTGCTCCGGGCCCTGCGGCAGGCGCATCACGACGACCACGCCGCCGCCAGCATGGCCACCGCCATGTTGGATGACCCGACCGGCTACGGGCGCATCATCCGAGACGAGAACGGCGACTTCCTCGAGATCGTCGAGCAGCTCGACGCCACGCCCGAGCAGCGGGCGATCCGGGAGGTCTTCCCCAGCATTTACTGCGTCAAAGCGCAGGAACTCGTCTGGGCTCTCGGGCAGTTGAAGAACGAGAACCGGAAACACGAGTATTACCTGACCGACATCTACGCCCTCCTCCGCGGCGCCGGAAAGAAGGTGCTGGCGGTGCAGGCGGTGACGGCGGAGGACGTGCTGTCGGTCAACTCCCGCGAGCAGCAGGCCCAGGTGGACGCGGTCATGCAGGACCGGATCCAGCGTGACCTGCGCGACCGCGGCGTCAGCATCGCGAACGGGATCAACGTGTACGTCGAGGCGGGTGCGACCATCGGCCCGGACACGGTCCTGCACCCGTTCACGTTCGTCGGCCGGGACGCGAGCATCGGGGCCGAGTGCGTGATTGGGCCGTTCACGTCCGTGCCGCGCGGCGGGATCGTGCCGGAGGGGACGGCGATCGCGGGCAACCTGTCGCCGCAGACCACCGGCTTTCCGGGGGTGCATAATGTCGCGGGTTAAGCCGCCCACCAGCCCGACGCAGGCGGTCGCCCGCCGGTCGGCCGAGATCGAGCGCCCGACCGGGCCGTCCCCGGCGGGAGCGGAGCAGTCGATGTCGAACCTGGACGCCGACAAGGTGAGGGTCTTTGCCGGCCGGGCCAACCCGCGGCTCGCGCAGAAGATCTGCGATTACCTGCAGATCCCGCTCGGGCGGGCCAAGGCCGAGCTGTTCCCCGACGGCGAGCTGATCGTCAAGGTGGACGAGGACGTCCGCGGTCGCGACTGCTTCATCATCCAGCCGACCAGCCACCCGGTGAACGCCCACCTGATGGAGCTGTTCATCTGGATCGACACGCTGCGGCGCGCGTCGGCCAGCCGGGTGACGGCGGTGATCCCGTACTTCGGCTACGCCCGGCAGGACCGTAAGGACGAGGGCCGCACGCCGATCACCGCCAAGCTGGTCGCCAACCTGCTCGAGCGGGCCGGGGCGGATCGAATGGTGGCGGTCGACCTGCACGCCGCCCAGGTGCAGGGCTTCTTCGACATCCCCGTAGACCACCTCAACGCCGGCCCGGTGCTGGGCAAGTGGTTCAAGAGCCTGCGGCTGAGCAACCGCGTGTTCGTCTCGCCGGACGTCGGCAACGTCAAGCGGGCCCAGGTTTACGCCAACAAGCTCGGCGGCGAGATCTGCATCATCGACAAGCGCCGCAAGAGCGGCAGCGAGACCAAGGCCGCCCACATCATCGGCGACGTCAAGGACAAGAACGTCCTGATCGTCGATGACATGATCACGACCGGCGGCACGATTACCGAGGCGATCCGGATCCTGCGGGACCACGGCGCGGGGGACATTTACATCGCCGCCACGCACGCGGTCTTCGCCCCACCGGCAATGGAGCGGCTGAGCGCCTGCCCGTTTACGAAGCTGGCCGTCACCGACACGATCCCGATCGGGAACCGGTGCGACTCGATCAAGGACCGGCTGGCGGTGTTGAGCGTCGCCGAGCTGCTCGGCGAGGCGATCCACCGGATCCACCACAACGAGTCGATCAGCGCGCTGTTCCGCCCGGAAGGCGACGGGCCGAGAGATTGAAGAAGAGTGTTACTGGCTACTTGTTACTGGTTACTCGTCGGGCCGAGGTGATCGGCCACTGTGCGCAAGATCATCCGGTTTACCCAGATCGCGCGTGAATCGAGTTGCCACGGGTAACCAGTAACAAGTAACCAGCAACATCGTAAGTTGGAGACTGAAATGGCATCGCAATCCGTACAACTCACCGCCCGGCCGCGTCCGGAGCTGGGGTCGCGGGCGAACAAGCGCCTGCGGGACCGCGGCCTCGTGCCCGGCGTCGTCTACGGCCACAAGGAGGCCGTCGT
>DATJGQ010001114.1:0-4353 GCA_035494815.1 Gemmataceae bacterium | reverse complement strand
CACGCCTTCTTGACCGCCAAGAACAATTTTCTGTGGCCGGACACGCCCGCCGACCGGCGCATGTACGAGGCACTCCAGAACTGCGACTGGAAGACTTGGCGTGAAATGACCGGCGCGGCGGTCGAGGACGGCGGCCAGCAGGAGATCCTGAATTGGTCCTGCCTCGCCGGCGCTATGAATGAGCTCGGACGCAAGCCGTGGGAGACCGGCTTCGTCAACACCTGGATATTCAATTCGTGCAAAGTGTTCCTGATAGCGCCGCCGGAAGGCACTCGCGCGGGGCCTTGGTAGCCTCTCGCCGGGTTCCGATCTTGGCGAGTTGGCCAACGCCTCGTCCCATCCGGGCTGTGCGGTATGGCGACGGCCGAAAAGTACGCTACGCCCCGATGCCTTCAGCCTCAATGCGCCGAAGGCATCGTGGCGCCGCGTCAGGCGCGTTGGTGTGCCCAGGACTGGCTGGATCTTTGCTTCCGCAGTGCCAGGCACGTGTGCCCGAAGCCCATCCGGATGCGACCCCGTTTATTCACTCTTGGTTGTATCAGCGGCGGTCATCTTTCTTGTCATATTGATTGGCAATGCCGTCACCATCGCGATCTCCCTTGGGACCTTTGCGGTTGTCCTTGTTGTCGACACGGTCCGGAATGCCGTCCCGGTCCTTGTCGGCGGCTGCGCGGGGGCGGTTGTCCTTGTTGTCAACGCGGTTGGGAATACCGTCGCGATCCTTGTCGCCTGCCGGGCCCGCGCGGTTGTCCCTGGTGTCGTAGCGGTTCGGGATACCGTCGCGATCCTTATCCCCCGGTGGGCGCGTCCGGTCATTGGCGTCCTGACGGTTCGGAATGCCATCGCCGTCACGGTCCCAGCGACTGGCCTGGAAGCGCCACCGCTCGCGGCCCCCCTCGGTGTAGCGTTCCCAACGTTCCGGTACGAACCGCTGACCGGCGCGAACCTGCTCCCAGCGCCCGACTGTCCAGACGTACTGGTTGCCAATCCACGTCCAGTGACCCGGTGCCCAGACGAAACCGGCACGCGGCGCCGGCATCGGCTCTGGACGGGGAGGGGGCGGCGCGAGGTCGACGATCAAGGCGCCAAGATTGACGGCACCTGTCCGATTGTCGATCAAGTCGTTGCGGTTGGGGATGCCGTCGCCGTCACGATCCCAGCGGCTCGCCTGAAAACGCCAACGCTCACGACCGTCTTCGATGATGCGCTCCCACTTCTCGGGTACGAACCGATAGCCTTGGCGAACCTGCTCCCAACGGCCGGCAGCCCAGACATGCTGGCTGCCGTTCCATTGCCAATGACCCGGTGCCCACACGTAGCCCGGACGGGGCGGGGGGGTGACTTCGTACTGCGGAGCCGGCGGGGCCAAAGTGGTCTGGACGTCGATCTGCGCAGCGACTGGCGTCCACACGGCTGTCGCTGTCATGGTCGGAAGTGTCGCCGCCAGAAGAGTGTAAAGCAGACGCCTGTTCATAGTTTGCCTCCCGTGGAACGGTTTGTCCGCACACGGGAGAATTACGCTGCCCAAGGGGTAGGCGTGCCCTTTGGGAAACAAGGTATTTGGGACACCATTGCCTCTGTTCCATCACGATCGCGCGAGTGCGCTATCTCGAGACCACTTCCGCCGGAACGCGGCCGGTCGTTACAGGACAAAATCCGTATTGCCGAGCGTGTGCGTCCCGACGAGGCGAATCTGGAAGTCTGACCGCGCGTCGCCGTTGATGTCGCCCGCCAGGAAGGTGCTGTTGGCGCCTTGCAGGAAGTATCGCAGCTCGCCGGCCTGGCCGGTGAAGGCGGAGGCTGCGATCAAGGTGAAGGCGTCATCGCCGGGTGCGTTCGTGTCGGCGTCGATTGCCGACAGGTCGAGCGTGTCGACGCCGGCGAGGAAATCCTTGATCGCGTCACGGCCGGAACCGGCCGGACTGTCCGTCACGCCACCGTATGCGAACGTGTCGGCGCCCGATCCACCGATCAAGATGTCGCTGCCGCCGCCGCCGCTCAGCCTGTCGTCATCGGCGCCACCGCTCAGCCTGTCGTTGCCGCCGCCACCGACCAGGGTGTCGTCGCCGGCGCGACCGATGAGAAAGTTGTCCAGGTCGTTGCCGGTCAGCGTGAGCCCGGTTGCCCCGTCCGCGGTCACGTGATGGATCTCCAGCCCGTCGCCCATCGTCCAGTCGGCACTGGCACGGACCCGGTCAGCAGTGCCTCCGGAATTCGTTATCGTGTCGCCCGGGTCGTCGACCACGAAAACGTCGTCACCGTCGCCGCCGTCCATCGCATCAGCCCCGAGTCCACCGACCAGGACGTCGTTGCCGTCGCCGCCGCTCAGCGCGTCGTTACCGTCGCCGCCGCGCAGATTGTCGTTGTGCTCGCGGCCCAGCAGCGTGTCATCGCCGCCGAGTCCAAAGATGAGGTCGTTGCCGCCAAGACCGTCGATCGTGTCGTCGCCAGCCGTCCCTTCGAGGATGTCGTCGCCGGGGGTCGCCGTGATCGCGTCCCAGAAACCGAAGTCGAGCGTGGTGTTGGTATTGAGCTCGCCGTTGCCATCGAGGGTCGGCTCGGTACCGAAGTCGAGCGTGATCGCCTTGCTGGCGATTGCATTGCCGGCGACCGCGCCGCCGTTGTCGTCGTTGTCGATGTCGTTGTCCGGATTGCTGAGGCCGGCGGTCGAAAACGGCAGGGACAGCAGGGCGCCGCCGGGGCCGAAATTGACGGCGTCGACGCGCACGATGTAGTCGCCGGGCGCGAGGCCGTTGAAGGCATAGAAGCCGTCGCCCGCCGTCGTGCTCGAGCCGATGGCGGTGTCGCCGCCATCCAGCACGTTCGGCGTGAGGCCGTCGGCGGCGAACAGCGTCAGGCTGACGCCGTCGATGCCGAAATCGTCGGCGTCGAACACGCCGTTGCCCTCGACATCGTTGAAGACGAGGTTGCCGAGCGTCAGCGACGGCGTGTTGGCGCCGAGCACGGACAGTTGACCATCGCCGAAGGCCAGGCTGGTGGCCGACACGCTCCGCAGGTCGACGAGTACATTCGACGAGCGGGATGAGCCGTTGGCACTGCCCTGGATATAGACGTAGGTGTGCGTGATGCCGGAAATCACCGCCTGGAAGGCGACCGACGAGCCGACATTACCGATGTCGTTGGACTGCAGATACTGTACCGCCGCCGCAACGTCGGCCGTGCTGGTCAGGCTGACGGCGGTCGCAAAGGTATTGGCATCGTCAAAAGTTATGATGCCGCCGATGATGGTATGCGATTTGACGGTCGCATTCGTGTTCAGCAGCAACGTCGAATCGATGCCATTGGTCGTATTGTTGGCGGCCACCGAGGCGCCACCAAAGATGATGTTGTCGCTCGGGGGGCCTGTTGGGCCGGGGGTGAAGTCGGCGACGACGTCATAGCCGCTGATGGTGCCGGCAGTCCCCGATCCCCCGATGGTGAGCACGCTGTCGCCCACGGCAAAGATGAAGGCATCGACGCCGGTACGGCCCGTCAGGATATCGGCGCCACTGCCTCCGGTGATGACGTCGGCGAAGGCAGTGCCCGTCAGGGTATCGTTGCCGGAGGTTCCGGCTATCGTCGCGAGCACGTCCGCGTAGGCCGCGATTGCAGACGCCGTCAGTGGCGGCGGCACCGTGCAGGCGGGGCCCGCGTCGAGATCCCAGCGGCCGCCCCGGAGTACCGCACCGACCAGCCCGGTTGCGGCCGAGACTGCCGCGCCGGTCGCGGCGGCCAGGTCACCCAGGAAGGCCGCGCCCTTTCGTCCCTTGCCGGCGTTGCAGACCCACAAGCGAAGGTCGCCGCCCGGCGCCAGGGCGCGTCCGATTTCAGCCAGCTCATCGCGATGGCCCTCGATCGTCGCCAGAGAAAGCGGGCCGGCGGCGAAGCTCACCTCGCCGGGCAGGCCGTGCGCGATGATGTGGATGGCCTCGACGTCCAACCGCCCTTTCAACGCCGTCGCGATCTGCCGCGGCGCTTCCGGCACGGCTGACAGCAGGATCGCCTCGACGTCCGGCAGCAGCCCCGCTTCGAGCAGTTCGCGGTCGCCGACCGAGGCGTCGATAAAGGCGATCTGCCGCCGATTTGCGGATCTGGCCGCCGGCAGATCGTGCAACGGGGCGACTTCCGGCACTGCCGGATCGACAAATACCGGTGGGCTGGTCTCCGACATGGTGCCTCTTCCTGCCGACCGAGAGCTTTGCGGGCGACCCCTACTCCATCCTGCAGGGTGTTCCTCGCCATGGCCAGAACTTGCGTGACGCCCGGCGCCGCGTGCGCGTGTAGGGCAAGGTTGGGGCAGGGCTCTCTAGGCCGCGAGGCCGCAGTTTCTTGGCCAGTCCCGCGCGCGAGAGG
>DATJGQ010001113.1:0-2446 GCA_035494815.1 Gemmataceae bacterium | reverse complement strand
AGGCCGGCCCGCGTGTCGGTTGGACCCGCGGGCCGGCCTCACAGAGGCCAGCTACAGAAGCGCCCGCGGCGGCAATCGTCTCGATTAACCAGCGGACGACTTCGTCGCCGCCGTGGCAATGAATTTCGATTGTCGGCTTCGGTTCGGCGGCTCGAACCGCGAGCACGACCTCGTCGCCCGGGGGCGGGCCAAGAGATCCCGGCGTCAAAAGTCCGGCCGCCGGCGACTCAGGCAACGGCTCTCTGGAGAGCGGGCGGAATTGCTCTCGGACGAGGTGCCATGCCCCCTCGCCACGCATTTCGAGGACCGCGATCGCGGCCGAGCCCGGCGGCGTGAGGCAGCGGACCGTGACGTCGCCCTCGCTCACGCCAAGGCCTCCGCCGAACGCCGGATCCCTTCGAGCGTCTGCTCCGGCCAGAGCGTCGGCGCGGGAACCTGCGAGTCATCCTTGGCCAGATCGACGAGGAGATCACGAAACGTCGGCGCGTCCCCGCCCGTGAGGCAAACGATCGGCCGGCGACTGGCCCGCTGACCATACTGACGGGCGACAGCGAATACACCGCCCGCAACCGCGCAGGCAATGCCGGATTGCATTGCCGACGTCGTGTCGCGGCCGGGCGGGATCGGCACTTCCTTTGGAAGGCGGACGAGCGGCAACTGAGCCGTGTGCGCCCGCAACGCCCGGGCCATCAAGCGAAATCCGGGAAAGATCGTCCCGCCCTGAAACGCGCCGGCTTCGTCCAGCCAGTCGACAGTTACGGCCGAGCCGATGTCAATTAGCACGGCGGGCTCGCCCGGCGAGCGGCAGAGAGCGGCGACCGCATTCAGCAGCCGGTCGATGCCCACGCGCTCCGGCGCGTCCACGCGGACCTCGATCGGCAACTGTTGGTACGACCGCAGCACGACCGCCGAGTCGCCGCGCGCCTCGATCCACGACTGGATCGTCCGCCTTGTGTCGGGCACGACGCCGGCGATCGCCCACGACAGCGGGCGGTTCGGGAGCAAATCGGGCAATTCGCGCCGCCACATCGACAGGCAGTCGTCCCAGGCGGTCGCGGTTGCGTCCAACCGCGCCATGTGCTTAACACCCTCACGGTCGCAGACGCCCCACTTGACCTGCGTGTTGCCGATATCGACGACGATGTCGGGCGTCATACGGGCGCCCCCGCCGGAAGTTCCGCCAGCGCCCGCACGACGGCGCCGACGAGCCGCGACATCCCCTGTCCCGTCACGGCTGACATCGCCAGCACCTCGCGCCCGAGCGCGGCTTGCAGTTCTTCCCGAACCGTTTCACTTCCCGGTAACTCCGCCTTGCTGACGACAACGATCTCCGGCTTCTGCGCGAGGTCCAGACTGTACAGCTCCAACTCCTGACGAATCGCCTGGTAGTTAGCCAGTGGAGACGTGCCGTCCACGGGCATCGGCTCGACGAGATGGACCAGCACTCGCGTCCGCTCGATGTGTCGGAGGAACTCATGCCCGAGGCCGACGCCGCTATGGGCACCCTCGATCAACCCGGGCAAGTCCGCGAGGATGAAGGCGTGCTCGCCGTCGATGCCGACCGTGCCGAGATTCGGGTATTTCGTCGTGAACGGATAATCGGCGATTTCGGGAGTGGCTCGCGACAAACGGCTCAACAGCGTCGATTTGCCGGCGTTCGGCTTGCCGATCAAACCGACGTCGGCGATGACCTTGAGTTCGAGCGTGATCCACCGCTCTTCGCCGGGTTTACCCGGCTCACACTCGCGGGGGGCGCGATTCGTCGCGGTGGCGAACGCCTTATTGCCGCGGCCGCCGCGGCCGCCGTGGGCGACCGTCACCTGCTGACCGGGTTCGGTCAGATCGCGGAGGACATGGCCTCGGTCGCGGTCTTTGACGATCGTTCCCGCCGGCACGTCGATGACGAGATCTTCAGAATTGCGGCCGTGACAGTTACTGCTGCCGCCGGCGCCGCCCTTCGCCGCCCGCCAGTGCTTGCGATGGACAAGCGAGGCGAGGTTATCCGCCCCCGGAATCGCTCGAACGATCACCGACCCGCCGTCGCCGCCGTCGCCCCCATCGGGGCCGCCTTTCGGGACGTACTTTTCGCGCCGGAAGCTGCAACAGCCGTTGCCGCCGTCGCCGCCTTTGACGAACAGTGTCACGCGATCAACGAACATGGGTGCGCCAGCGCGGTCCCTGGCCTTGAAAGTAGGAGGCCAGCCCCAATTATATCCGCTAGCCTGTCACGGCTTCGTAGGCTTGATTGCGGCCTGTGCCTCTTCCGCGGACATGTTCTTCACGGAGCCGTCGGCCATGAGCACGGCGCCGCCTTGAGCAGGAGCGTCTTTGGCATAGGCTAGCACCGTACTGGAGTCCTTGCCCGACACGCCCCACACGCCGACATACTTGCCGCTGTTCAGTGCCCGCAGCGCCAGACCGTGCATGACCTCGTACTTCCGGAGAT
>DATJGQ010001112.1:0-12294 GCA_035494815.1 Gemmataceae bacterium | reverse complement strand
GCGTTCGGCAAGCCGGTGCGGATTATCAACGACGCCGCCATGCAAGCCCTCGGCAGCTACGAGGGCGGCAAGATGCTCTTCCTCGGCCTGGGCACCGGCGTCGGCTCGGCCCTGATTGCAGACAATTCGATCGTCCCGCTGGAACTCGGCCGGCTGCGATTGCGCGGCGTGGAGACGATGGGCGAACTCCTCGGCCGCCGAGCGCTCAAACGAATTTCCAAAAAAGAATGGCGGCAGTTGGTCGCCGAGGCCGTCGCGATGGTGTCGGCGGCGTTCGTCGTCGACGAGGTCGTCCTCGGGGGCGGCAACGCCAAACTGATGAGGGAACTGCCGCACGGCGTCCGCCTCGGCCACAACCTCACCGCCTTCCGCGGCGGATTCCGCCTCTGGAACATCGAGGACGTCGTTACCCACCCCGCCGACGGCAGCCCGCCCGCACAGCCCGCGCCGCCGACCGACTGGCGACTCCTCTAAACGCCGCGCCGCCGAATCCGTAAACTCGCATTGTCGCGGCCGAGCGAATGACGCCGCGATCCCACCTGCGTTTCACTTTCGCGAGGAAATGATCATGGGTCGGCCCCTTGCCATTTTTTGCCTGATCACCGTCATGGTGTCGTCCGCCCCGGCGCAGCCGAACAAGCGCGATCTGCAGGTCCGCGGCGACAAGCAGAAAGTCGAGGCGTTCGGCTTCTGGATCTATAACGACCTGCCCCGCGGTATCGAGGAGGCCAAAAAATCCGGAAAGCCGCTCCTGGTGACGTTGCGGTGCGTCCCTTGCGAGCAGTGCGCCCAACTGGACGAGCAGGTGGTCGAGCGCGACCCGACCGTGCGGTCGCTCATGGAGAAGTTCATCTGCGTCCGTATCGTCCAGGCCAACGGGTTGGACCTGTCGCTCTTCCAGTACGATTACGACCAGTCGTGGGCGGCGTTCATGCTCAACGCCGACCTGACGATCTACGGCCGTTACGGCACGCGGTCGCACCAGCGGAAGACCGAGGATGACGTGTCGTTGGAAAGCTTCGGCAAGGCGCTGGAAGGGGCACTCGCCCTGCACGCCGAGTATCCGAAGAACAAAGCGGCGCTGGCCGGCAAGCATGGCCCCGCGGCCGACGTGCGCTCGCCGGAGGAGTACCCGACGCTCCGGGCCCGCTACAAGTCACACCTCGATTACTCGGGCCAGGTCGCGCAAAGCTGCATCCACTGCCACATGGTCGGCGAGGCCCAGCGGGCCGTCTCTCGCACCGCGAGCGGCGAGATCCCCGACGAGCTGCTGCACCCGTACCCCAATCCCAAGATTCTCGGCCTGATCCTCGACCCGAAGGAGAAGGCTACGGTGAAAAGCGTCGTCCCGGGTTCTTCGGCGGAGAAAGACGGCTTCCGCCCCGGTGACGCGATTCTGACGCTCGAAGGCCAGCCGTTACTGTCGATCGCGGACGTCCAGTGGGTGCTGCACAACGCCGGCGAAGCCGCAGCGCTCAAGGTCGAAGTCAAGCGAAACGGACAAGTCATGCCGCGGACGATCACCCTCGCGAAAGGCTGGCGGGAGCGCGACGACCTGTCCTGGCGGGCCTCGTCGTGGGACCTTCGCCGCATGACAACCGGCGGCATGCTGCTCGAAGAACTGTCGGCCGAGGACCGGAAAAAAGCCGGAATCGCCGAGACCAGCCTCGCTCTTCGAGCCAAGCACGTCGGCGCGTTCGGCGCGCACGCCGCCGCGAAACAGGCCGGCTTCCTGGTCGGCGATGTCCTCGTCACCGTCGACGGCAAATCGGACCGCCGCTCGGAAAGCGACCTGATGGCGACGCTTGCGAAGGAGAAGCGGCCCGGCGACAAGGTGCCGGTGACCGTCCTCCGCGGCGGCCAGATGGTCGAGCTGACGCTGCCGATGCAGTAGACTAAGGAAGATATGCCCCGAGGAGATCGAATATATCGCTGATCTTGGCTGCAGAATCAGCGCCTCTCACGACGGACGCCGATGGCGTCGTACGGGTCGCGGGCACACGTGTCACTCTCGACACAGTGGTTGCGGCTTTTCATGAAAGCGCGACCGCGGAGACGATTTCTGAGCAATATCCGTCGCTTCAGTTGGCAGACATTTACGCTACTATCGGGTATTACCTCCGGCACAGACCGGACGTCGATGCCTATCTCCACCTGCGCCAAGATCAAGCCGCTCGGGTCCGTCGGGAAAACGAATCCCGATTTAACCCAGTTGGCGTCCGGGAGCGACTCCTCGCAGGGCGCGCACAAAGCTGACGGACGGATTGTGCTGACACGATGTCAGCACAATGACCCGGTATGCATACCAGCGCATGCAGCAGGGGAAGCGCATGCCCGGCGTCTTCGAAGTCGGGCGCCGCGTGTCCAACGGGACGGCGATAGGAAACCTTCTGGTCAAGGCGTGTAGTTCAGAGGGTGAGTGGGAAGGACAGGTCCGTTACCTGCCGTTGCGGTTGAGGAATCCGTCTCCATGCTTACCGGCAAAACGGCCCTAATCACCGGCAGCAGCCAGGGGATCGGCCTGGCCGTGGCGCGGGCGTTCGTCGCCGCAGCCGCCCGCGTCGTGCTCACGTCCGAACAGCCCCGCTCGGTTGTGCCCGCCGTTGACGAGGTCCTGCGGTCGCCCGGCACGCATTACGTCCAAAGCGACCTAACGCGCGACGGCGAGCCGGAGCGGCTCGTCGCCGAGACGTGGGACCGGCTCGGCTCGATCGATGTGCTCGTCAACAACGTCGGCACGTACCGCGAACCGCCACTGCTCGACCTTACGAGGCGCGACTTCGACTTCATTTTTCAGTTGAACGTCTGGGTCGCGATCGCGCTGACCCGCGAAGTGGTCCGGCGGGCGAGCGCGGCACAGCGCGGAGGCCGCGTTCTGTTTACGTCGTCATTAAACGGCTCACGGTCCGAGCCGCTGCACACGCTCTACGACGCCAGCAAGGGGGCGGTCAACGCGCTGACCCGGCAACTCGCGGTCGAACTGGCACCGCTCGGGTTCACAACGGCTGCCGTCGCGCCGGGATTCGTCGAGACGCCGCTGACCGACTTCGGCCTGCGGTCCGACCCGGCCGCCCGGCAGTCGGTGCTGGATCAAATCCCACTGCGACGGATGGCGAGCGTGGACGACGTCGCCGGCTGGTACGTGTTCCTCGCCAGCGATCAGGCCGCGTACACGACCGGTACAATCGTCACCGTAGACGGCGGCCTCGACGCCCAACAAATGCCGTCGCGGCCGATCATCGCCGGCGAACGGAAATGACTTTCACCACGGAGGCACGGAGGGCACGGAGATAAGACATGTCAAATTCAAAAGCACTTCTCCTCTTCCTGCTTTCCTCCGTGTTCTCCGTGCCTCCGTGGTGCAACTGTGCTGTCGCGCAGCCCAACATCCTTTTCCTCTTCGCCGACGACCAGCGGGCCGACACCATCGCCGCCTGGGGGAATAAGTTCATCCAGACGCCGACGCTCGACCGACTCGTCGGGCGCGGCTTCAGCTTCCGCAACAACTATTGCTTCGGCTCCAATAGCGGGGCCGTCTGCGTGCCGAGCCGGGCGATGCTGATGAGCGGACGCACGTGGCTGGATGTCACCGCAAACCTCAACGGCCCTCCGGGCGGGGAGACCCCGCCCCTACTGCCGCAACTGTTGCGCGAGAACGGCTACACCGTCTTCGCCACCGGCAAATGGCACAACGGGCAGCCGTCGTTTCACCGGGCGTTCGGCCACGGCAAGTCGGTCTTCTTCGGCGGCATGAACGACCACACACAGGTCCACGTCGCCGACGTCGAAGGCGGCCGCGTCTTCAATCAACGCGTGGCCCCGAAGTTCTCGAGTGAACAGTTCGCCGACACCGCGATCGAGTTCCTCGAATCGCACCGCGGCCCGGCACCGTTCTTCTGCTACGTCGCCTTCACTGCCCCGCACGACCCCCGCAACCCGCCGGAGAAGTACCGCGAGATGTACTACCGGCGGCGGCCGCCGCTGCCCGCAAACTTTTTGCCGCAACACCCGTTCGACAACGGCTTCATGAAAGGCGTGCGCGACGAAAATCTCGCGCCCTATCCGCGCACCAAGGAAGTCATCAGCGACCAGCTCTGCGAGTATTACGGGCACATCACCTTTCTCGACGAACAGATTGCCCGTATCCTCGCCACCTTAGAACGCACCGGCCGGGCGCAAAACACGATCATCGTCTACACGGCCGACCACGGCCTGGCGCTCGGCAGCCACGGGCTGCTCGGCAAGCAGAGTCTGTACGAGCACAGCATGAGGAGCCCCCTCGTCATCGTCGGCCCCGGCATCCCACACGGCGAGACCCGGGCGTTCACATACCTCTTTGACCTATTTCCGACGATCTGCGGCCTTGCGAGAGTGACACCGCCTCACAAGATCGCCGGTGAGAGCCTGCAACCGCTGTGGGCCGGCGACCGCAAACAAATCCGCGACTCGATCTTTCTGCCCTTCCAGAACTTGATCCGCTCGGTCCGCGACGAGCGTTGGAAGCTGATCGTCTATCCGCCGATCAACCATCGCCAACTGTTCGACCTGCAGAACGATCCCGACGAGATGCACGACCTCGCGGCGGACCCGACGCACGCGGGCGAGATCGATCGGCTGACGGCCCTCATGAAGAGTTGGCAGGCGAAGGCCGGCGATCGGCAGGCATTGACGGTGGACAAGCCGAAGTCGAAAGAGATCAATTTCGAGGGGTACATCCGCAAGCCGGACCAGTGGCAGCCGGATTGGATCGTCCGGAAGTATTTCCGTTGAGCGGTCCGGGTCATTCCCAGAAATCAACCGCGAGCCCGGGCATGTGTTCGAAGTCTCGTCTGTTCCGCGTGACCAAGGTCGCAGAATTGACGACGCAAATTGCGGCGATGCGCAAGTCGTGGGTCGACCCACGGACTTTCTTTTTCCGCCATTCTTTCACGAGCTGTTCAGCCGGCGATGTGAACGAAAGGATCCTCAGTCGCGCGGCATCGTTGAGCGTTTGCTCGAACAACAGATACGCCTGTTCGATCGGGACTCGCGCTTTGCCGGCTTCAGCCTGACGAATCGTGTTGAGCCGGCCGCGGAGAATCTCTTCCACTACCACTACCGGAACGACGTGCTCGGCGAGTGGGACGTTCGCCAACCGCCCGGCGTATGCAGCGTTCCCCGCCAGAATCTCGGTCAAAATGTCGGTGTCAAACGCCTTCATTTCCCTTGGTCGGCGTCGCGTTCCTTGTAGACGGCGTCGCAGATTTCGCGCAATGTGGGGTCGTCGCGATATTTTCCAAACAGTCCGCTCAATCCTTTACGGCTAATCTCCAGCGCGACCAGTTCGCCTTCGTCGAGTCGCTCTGCGATCAGCGTTTGCAGCGCGGCCAATGCTTCCTCGCGCGTGCCGGCGGTGGCGCGGACATCCGGCGCGCCGACCAGCGCCGCCTCGAACACACCGTTCGATCGATGAACTGTCGCGGGGAATGTCATGGGCCGTCCGCGTCTACATGGAAAACTCGACGGAGGTAGTCTAGCAAATCCTCACCGCTGCCGCTGATACCGCCAATCGACGTGTTCCTTATACGCCATCGTCTCGTCCACGAACGCGTACAGATCCGGGTCATACGCTTTGAGCGCCTCGCGAGTCGTGATCGGGCGGTCGGCGAGGTTGGGCGCCTGGCCGGCGCCGGCGGCGTCGAAATACGCCTCCACGCCCGTAGCCCAATACTCGGCCCGGTCCTGCGCGGCGGGCGTGCCTTTCCATAAGGGTTTTTCAGTGGCCGCGTCGTACAGCTTCTTGAGCCGATTGTCGAATTCGACGTCGAGGCGCTTCACTCTCAGTTCGTACTGCTGCAACGGGCCGCGGCCTCGGCCGAAATTCGGATCGACCGGCCGCAAGCCGGCCACGCGGTAGAAGCCTTTCGCGAAGACGCTCACCACCATCGCCTTCCCGGTGAACGGGTCGCCCGGCAGGCCGAGTACGTTCTCCTCGGGCACAACCATCAGCTTCAGCTCTGGTGTGTAATCCAGGTACCGCACTTCGTCGAAGCCGGGCTTATCACGGACCTCTTTCAACTCCGGCAGGTCGCTGAGCTTGTCGCCCCGGCCGAGTACGACCAACCGGGCGCCGTCGGCGATCATCGCCTTGAGGATGTCGTGCCGGTAGGCGAACATCTTGCGGATCGTGTCGTTGGCCGCGAGCATCGCCTCATCACTGGCGTGCTTCGAGCCCAAGACAGTGAACTCGCGGGCCCAGGTGAACTTCGTGTAGTACGGGTCGATCTTGAACTTCGCCGGCGGCGGCATGACGCTCGGCTGCTTTTGCAGCGGCCGGTACCGCCAGTCTTTGGCGGGCGTGAGGTTAAAGGTCGTTTTGACCAGTTCGTACCCCTCCGGATCGTACTGCTTGAGCTGCTCGCGGTTGGCGATCGGGCCGTGGTTCCAGTTATTGACGCGGTTGCAGTCGAAGTACGACTGGCAGATTTCCGCCCAATACTCGCCCGGGCTGGAGCCGGTGTAGGCGTACTTCCACCGCCCCCTGCCAACCGCGTTCCGGTAAGTGTCCTGCACCCGCTGCCGCCATCCGGGGTCGATACTTCTGAGGGCCGCGTCGATCGTGTGACAGAACTCGTGTACGCCGATGCTCTCGTCGTCGTAACGGTCGAGGGCGAGATTCAACAGGTTCTCCTCGCCGAAGCTGGTGACGCCGAACCCGCCGGTGCCGCGGACCCGCTCGTTCTGGTACTCCGGGTTCCGAGTATTCCTGTACTCCGGCATGTCGGTATAGACCTGGTCCTTGCCGATGATGATCAGCCGCGTGCCGTTGTGGACCATGGCGTCGAGGATGTCCGGCCGGCCGGCGAGCATGTGGGTGACGATGTCGTAGGTCCGCTGCAGCGCCTCGTCGGCGACTTCGGCGGCGGCGATCACAGCCATGCCTTTGACGTCGATGTACTTTTTGTAAAACTTCCGCGCGACCTCGGGGTCGCCCTGGCGGAAGCGCTCGAAGAGCGTGTCGGGCGGGGCCGTCACCGGCGGAAGTGTCTGCGCGACCGCAATTCCCGGAATAATTGCCAGACAAACGAGCGCGGCGCGGATCATCAAACGCCCCCCTTTTGCGGTCCGTCGGCGCGGACACGGGCGCGCACCCGAAGCCGCGGGCGTCGCACCCTACCAACTGTCGTCCGCCGACCCTGCGAGTCATGAAAAATCTGCGGATCGGGCAAAAATTGCTGGACAAATCGGTCGCGCCACGGCACAGCTGGTAGGACCACTCGCCGAAAGTCCGAGCCGCGACCGTGAGGGAGCGGGCCCCGCTCCCTCGCGGTCGCGGCTCGGTAGTGCGCATTGCTTGTCCATCCTGAGGACCAACACCGTGCGTCTCCGCAAGCTCGTGCTCGCCGCCATTGCCGTCGCCGCTCTCGCGTGTCTGTTCGTTCCCGGCCCGACTTCCGGCCAGGCGCCGCCGTCTCGCGATCAGCAGATCCAAGAGACGGAGAAGCGTCTGCAGGAACTGCAAAAGCAGCTCGAGGCGCTCAAGAACCAGCCGTCCACCGGCGGCACAGCGGTCGCGACCGCCGAGGGCACGCTGCCGGCCGACTGGCTCAAGGCGATGACCTGGCGGTGCATCGGCCCGGCGACCATGGGCGGACGCATCACCGCGATCTCCGTCTACGAGGCCGACCCGACCACCTACTGGATCGCGACCGCGTCCGGCGGCCTTTTGAAGACAGTGAACAACGGCTACAGCTTCGAGCACCAGTTCGACCGCGAGGGGACGGTCTCGATCGGCGACGTCTGCGTCGCGCCGTCCGACAAGAACATCGTCTGGATCGGCACCGGCGAGAACAACCCGCGGAACTCGGTGTCCTACGGCGACGGCGTCTACAAGAGCAGCGACGGCGGAAAGACCTGGAAGAACATGGGCCTCAAGAAGACGTTCCAGATCGGCAAGGTGGTCGTCCATCCGAAGGACCCGAACACGGTCTATGTCGGGGCCCTCGGCCGCCTCTACGGGCCGAACGAGGACCGAGGCGTCTACAAGACCACGGACGGAGGGGCGACCTGGAACAAGGTCTTCTACACCGACGACAAGACCGGCGTCATCGACATGGTGATGCACCCCTCGCAGCCGGACACGCTCTGGGTCGCGATGTGGGAACGCACCCGCGACGGCTACGACTCCTGGCCCGGCGGCAACCAGGGCTGGCCGGACGGCTACGACGGCTACGACCCGGTGAAGAAGTGGGGCCCGACCGCCGGCATCTACAAGACCACCGACGCCGGCAAGAATTGGAAAAAGCTGACCAAGGGCCTGCCGACCAACCAGTTCGGCCGCGTTGGGCTCGACGTGTACCGTAAGGACCCGAACGTTCTGTTCGCGGTCGTCGATTGCGAGAAGATCGGCATGGGCCCGCCGCAGCGGCCGGTCGGCTACATGGGTTTCCAGGCGCGTGACGCCGCCGACAATAAGGGCGCGACGCTGACGTCGGTCGTTGCGGACGGGCCGGCGGACAAGGCCGGCCTTAAGATCGGTGACCGCGTCACGGCCGTGGACGGCAAGGCGGTCACGTCGAACCAGCAGTTCGTCACCGCGCTCAACGACAAGAAGCCGGGCGACAAGGTGAAGGTCAAGATCAGCCGCGACATGGACGAGCGCGAGGTCGAGGTCACGCTCGGCGAACGGCCGGCGACCGGCACCGGCTTCTCCGGCATGTTCGCCGAGGAAGACCCAGCGGGCGCGAAGGTCGCGGGCGTCATTCCCGAGGGGGCCGCCGAGCGGGCCGGCATCCAGATCGGCGACATCATCACCAAGATCGGTGACCGCGAGGTGAAGTCCGCCGACGATCTGCAAGAGATCAACCGCAATAGCCGCGCGGGCGATGTTGCGAAAGTCGAATTCACCCGCGGCAGCGAAAAGAAGACGGTGGACCTGACGTTCCTGTCACGGCAGACGGGAGGGCCCGGCGGCGGGTTCGGCCCCGGCGGCGGTTCACGGACGCGACCCTTCGCGGCCTATTACGCCGGCCAGCGCGAGAACGCGCAGGATCAACAGGGGCCGGACGGCTTCCAGTACGGAGGCATTTACAAGTCCACCGACGGCGGCGAGTCGTGGACCCGCGTCAACAGCCTCAACCCGCGGCCGATGTACTTCAGCGTCGTCCGCGTCGACCCACAGGACGACAAGCTCGTCTACGCGCTGGGCATCTCGCAGTACCGGTCGACCGACGGCGGCAAGACGTTCCGCGGCGACTTCGGCCGTGGCGTGCACGCCGACGGTCACGCCCTCTGGATCGACCCGACCAACGGCCGGCACATGATCATCGGCTGCGACGGCGGGTTCTACTGCAGCTACGACCGCGGCCAGAACTGGGATCACCTGAACCATCTGGCGATCGGCCAGTTCTACCACGTGGCTCTCAGCACGAAGAAGCCGTACTGGGTGTTCGGCGGCCTGCAGGACAATGGCAGTTGGGGCGGGCCGAGCGTCAACCTCCACGGCGGCGGCGGGCCGGTCAATGAGGACTGGATTTCCACCGGCGGCGGCGACGGCTACGTCTCGCGCGTCGATCAGAACGACCCCGACCAGATTTACTTCGAGAGTCAGGACGGCGGCATGGGCCGGATTCACCTGAAAACCGGCGAGCGAGCGCAAATCCGCCCGGCCCGCCGCGGACAGGGTGATCCGCCGCACCGGTTCAACTGGAATACGCCGTACATCCTCTCGAACCACAACTCGAAGATCCTCTACGCGGGGGGCGAGTTCGTGTTCCGCTCGCTTTACAAGGGCGACAACCTGCAGCCGATCTCGCCGGAGATCACGCGGACGAAACGCGGCAGCGCCACGGCGCTGTCCGAATCGCCGCGGAACGCCGACGTGCTCTGGGTCGGCACCGACGACGGCTACGTCTGGATCACCCGCAACGGCGGCAAGGACTGGACCAACGTGACCGAGAAGGTCGGCCTGCCGGGCCCGCGGTGGGTGGCGACGATCGAGGCGTCGCGGTTCGTCGAGGGCCGGGCGTACGTCTGCTTCGACGCGCACCGGTCCGACGACGACAAGCCGTACCTCTACGTCACCGAGGACTTCGGCCAGACGTGGAAGAACATCACGTCGAACCTGCCGGAGTTCGGCTCGACCCGCTGCCTGCGGGAGGACGTGGTCAATCAGAACTTGCTCTACTGCGGTACCGAGTTCGGCATCTGGGCTTCGCTCAATCGCGGCGGGGCGTGGTCGAAGCTAAACGGCAACCTGCCGACCGTGGACGTCCACGAAGTGGCCGTGCACCCCACTGCCGGCGAAATCGTCGCCGCGACGCACGGCCGCAGCATCTGGATCCTCGACGTGTCGGCGCTGCGGCAGATGTCGCCGCAGGCGTTGAACGCGGCGGTGACGCTGTACAAGCCGAACACGACGATTCGCTATCAGGTCCAGCCGAGCCGCGGTAATTCCGGCCGGCGCTTCACCGGTCAGAACCCGCAGCCGGGGGCGCACATTTACTACTCGCTCAAGGAGAAGGCGCAGAAGGTGTCGGTGCGCGTCGTGGATATCGACGGCGCGGTCATGGGCCAGTTCGACGGCCCGGGCGACGCGGGGCTGCACCGCGTGTCCTGGAGTATGACAATCGGCGGCGGCCAGGCGGGCCAGGGCGGCTTCGGCCGTCGTGGCGGTGGCGGTGGTGGTCCGCCGGAAGCGGGCCAGCGCGGCGGGCAGGCGAAGGGCGGCGAAGGGAAAGCCGTCGAGGGCGGCAGCCGCCGCGGCGGCGGTCGTGGCCGCGGCGCCGGCGGCGGTCAGGCCAAGGGCGGCGGCGAACAAGGCAAGGCCGGCGCCGAAAAGGCCGCCGGCGGCCGTGGCCCGGGCGGCGGTCAGGCCGGCGGTCCCGGCGGCGGCATGGGCCAGGGTCGCGGCGGCGGTCGCGGCGGTTTCGCGGGCGTTCGCCAGGCGCCCCCCGGAGCCTACCGCGTCATCCTGACCGTCGACGGCAAAGAGTTCGCCCAGAGCTTCCGCATCGAGGGCGACCCGAACGTGGCCGCGGGGGCGGTCGCGGACGACAATGACGACCAGTAAATAACGAGTACCCGACCAACCCGAGGCGCAAGCGAGGGATGTGAGTCCCATCCCTCGCTTGCGCTTTGGGCTGGTCAAATCAGAATTGGCAATCGCGAGGAAGTTCCATGTCCCTGACCCGCCTCCTCCGCCCGGCCGTGCTCGGCCTGTTCGTCGTCCTGGTGTTGCCGCCCGCGCGGGCCGATCAGGACCGCGTCAGCCGCGCCAACTACAAGCTCGCCAACCAGTTCAGCAAGGGGTACGTCCGGCAGTTCGTCTACGACACGGCCGTGACGCCACACTGGATCGGCAAGACGGACTCGTTCTGGTACTCGTTCCGCACCAGCCAGGGGACCAACTACTACCGCGTCAACCCGAAGCTCAAGACGAAAGAGCCGCTGTTCGACCGGACCAAGCTCGGCACGTTGCTATCGGAGCTGACGCACAAACCGCTCGACCCGTTGGCGCTGCCGCTCACGCGAGTGACGCTCAACGACGAGGGCACGAAGCTCAAGTTCGTGGTGGAAGACGACCCGCCGCCGGCGACGGCAGACGAGACGCCCAAGACCGCTAAGGGCAAGGGCAATCGCGGCGGCGGCCGCGGCGGCCCCGGTGCAGGCGTCGGGCCGCGGCGCGGCACCCAGTTCGAGTACGACCTCGCGACGGAGAAGCTGGCCAAGCTCGGCCCCGCCCCGCTCACGCCCGGCGGCTTCGGTGACAATCCGTTCGCCGGCCGCGGCGGCGGCCAGTTTGGCGGCGGCCGGGGCCTGTTCACCGGTCAACAAAACCAGGACGCGCAGCGGCAGGATCAGCAGCGCCAGGACCAGGATAAGACCGATCAGGAAAAAGAAAAGGTCGACCCGCAGCAGCAGAAAGGCCGCGGCCGACGCGGCGGCGGTCAGGGCAAAGGCGAAGTCGGCAAAGGCGGTTTCGCCGGCCGCGGCGCCGACTACAAGGCGTATTCGCCCGACCGCAAGGCGTACGTCTTCGCCCAGAAGCACAACCTCTACCTGGTCGAAGGCGATACGAAAGAAGAGGACGCCGTCCAGATCACCAAGGACGGTACGACCGACTACACCTTCGCCGGCGGCGGCCAGTTCGGCGGACGCGGCCGTGGCAACACCGACGACACCGGTAAGGACGCCGACAAAGCGAAGGCGAACCCGGACCGCAAGACGCGGCCGAACGTCACCTGGTCCAAGGACTCCAAGGCGTTCTACGTCTCCCGCCGCGACGTCCGCGGCGAGAAAGACCTGTTCCTGGTC
>DATJGQ010001111.1:0-3720 GCA_035494815.1 Gemmataceae bacterium | reverse complement strand
CTTTCTCTACATCTCGGGCATTCATCACGTCGAAAGCCGAAATATTCAGGGCTTTTCGCAGATGAGAATTTACTTCCATCCCGGAACGGACATGGTGCAGGCGATGGCGGAAGTCGTCGCGCAGGTGAATCGCTCGCGATCGTTCATGCCGCCGGGCACGGTCGCGCCGTTCGTCGTCCGGTTTGACTCGGGGAGCGTGCCGGTCGGCTACATCGTGCTAGAGAGTCAGACCAAGACGATCGACCAGATTCAAGAGGCGGCGTACATCCGGGTTCGGCCGACCCTCGTGAGCCTGCCCGGCGTGTCCGCCCCGCCGCCCTTCGGCGGCAACCAGCGGACCATCGTCGTGCACGTCGATCCGGACCGGTTACGCGCCTATGCCCTCTCTCCCAACGACGTCGTCGCGGCGCTCGGTGCCGGCAACGTCATCAGCCCATCGGGAAACATCCGCATTGAGGATCAGATGCCGATCGTGCCGGTCAACGCGATGGTCGTTGATCCGCAGGAACTCGGCAACATCCCGGTCAAGCCCGGGCGCAACGTCTACCTGAGAGACCTGGTGGCGTCCGCGGGCGGCATCGAGGACGGCACCGACATCCGCACCAGCTTCGCCCTCGTGAACGGCCGGCGGGCCGTCTACATGATGGTCAGCAAGCGGGCCGACGCCTCCACATTAGCGGTGGTGCAGCGGGTGAAGGCGGCCCTCCCCGAGATGCAGGCGGTTCTGCCCGCGGACATCAACCTGCGGTTCGAGTTCGACCAGTCGCCATACGTGACTCGGGCGATGTGGGGCGTGGCCGGCGAAGGCGCGATCGGTGCGGTCCTCACCGGTCTGATGGTGCTGCTGTTCTTGCGCGACTGGCGGAGCGTGGTCGTGGTCGTCCTGAACATCCCGTTCGCCCTGCTCGCGGCCCTGGTCGCGTTATGGCTGAGCGGGCAGTCGCTCAACCTGATGACGCTCGGCGGGTTGGCGCTGGCGGTCGGCATCCTCGTGGACTAGGCGACCGTGGCGGTCGAGAACATCCACGTCCAGATGGAGAAGCGCGGCAACCTCGCTCTCGCCGTCTGGCACGGGACGACGGAAACGGCCGTCCCGCGGCTGTTGGCGGCGTTGTGCATCCTCGCGGTGTTCCTGCCGTCGGCGTTCATGGAGGGGGCCGCGCGGGAACTGTTCGTGCCGCTGTCGCTGGCGGTCGGGTTCGCGATGGTCGCCTCCTACGTCCTCTCCAGCACATTCGTTCCCGTGTTGTCCGTCTGGCTGCTCAAACAGCATTCGCACATGGCGCCGGTCAATGCCGGTCTGTTTTCGTTCGAGCGATTCAGGCAGGTCTACGCCTGGTTCGTTCGCACGGTGGTCATGGGGACACGCTGGGTCCTGATTCCGGCGTACCTGGCGGCCTCGGCGTTACTGGTCATACTTGTCGGCGGCGAACGCGGCACGGAGATCTTCCCTCATGTGGACTCCGGTCAGTTTCAGCTGCGCGTCAAGGCGCCGATCGGCACGCGGATCGAGCAGACCGAGGAGGTCGCGCGCCAGACGCTGGCCGTCATCAGCGATCTTGCCGGCCCGGACAACATGTCGATGTCGGTGGCGTTCGGCGGCGTCTCCCCGTCGAGCTACACCATCAACACCGTCTACCTCTGGACGGCGGGACCGGAGGAAGTGGTGCTGCGTGTCGCGCTGAAGCCGCACAGCGGGGTTCGCGTGGAGCGGCTGAAACAACAGCTCCGCGAGGAGCTGCCGCGGCGGGTCGGCGGATGGCTGCGGCGCGATTTTGAATCGGAAGGTATGCCCCCGGACCGCATCGACGACAAAATCGCCTCACTGCGGTTCGCGTTCGAGCCGGCGGACATCGTCAACGAGGTCATGAGTTTTGGTGCGGCCGCCCCCATCGAGGTGGCCGTGAGCGGCCCCGATTTCGTCGCGAGCCGAGCGTTCGCCGAGAAGGTTTATGAGCAGTTGGCCCGCGTGCCCACGCTCCGCGACCTGCGGTACGTGCAGGCGCTCAACTACCCGACGGTCGAGGTCCAGGTCGACCGCGAGCGAGCCGGACTGAGCGGCGTGACCGCCGAAGACGTCGCCCGCTCGCTGGTCGCGGCCACCTCATCCAGCCGGTTCGTCGTGCCCAATTATTGGCGAGACCCGAAAAACGGCGTCGGCTATCAGGTGCAGGTCGAAGTGCCGCAAGCTCGTATGGACTCTGTCAAGGAGGTCGCGATGGTGCCGGTGAAGCAACTGCCGACCGGCCCGCTGCTGCTTCGCGACGTAGCTCAGGTCGTCGAGAGCACCATGCCAGGGGAGTACGACCGCTACAACATGCGGCGGGTCGTCAGCGTTACCGCCAACATCGAAGGCGAGGACCTCGGGCGGGTCGCGCGGCGGATCGACGCGGCGATCAAGGCGGCCGGCGTGCCGCCGCGCGGCGTGAGCGTCGATTTGCGCGGTCAGGTGGTGCCGCTGCGGCAGATGTTCGCCGGTCTCGGCGTGGGTCTGGTCATGGCGGTCGTCGTCATCTTTCTGCTCCTCACGGCGTACTTCCAGTCGCTGCGGCTGGCTCTGATCGCGGTGGCCACGGTCCCGGCGGTGCTGACGGGCGTGGTGCTCGCACTCTGGTGGACCGGAACGACCCTAAACATTCAGTCGTTCATGGGCGCGATCATGGCCGTGGGCGTCTCCGTGGCGAATTCGATCCTGCTGGTGACGTTTGCGGAGCGGACACGGCTGGGCGGGGCGGACGCCGGCGCGGCGGCGGTGGAAGGCGCGCGCGGCCGGTTGCGGCCGATCCTCATGACCAGCCTCGCGATGGTCGCCGGCATGCTCCCCCTGGCGCTGGGCCACGGCGACGGCGGCGAACAGACCGCGCCGCTGGGCCGCGCGGTCATCGGCGGGCTCGTCGCGTCGACGGCCGCGACGTTGCTCATTCTGCCGGCCGCCTTCATGCTCGTGCAGCGCCGCGCCGGCCGGCAGTCGGTCTCGTTATTCCCGTTCGACCCGAACAGCCGCTTTTTCGTGCCCCGGCCCTTTCAAGCCCAAGGAGAGGCCAGCCACCCGGATCAAGGCGGCGTCGAGTTGCCGAACGCGACGATGGAAAACCTATGAGGACTTCACCCGTGCCGGTTCAACACTTCGGTCAGGTGTGGCTCAAGCGCCTGACCCCGCTTTTGGGCGTCGTGGCGTTGTCATCGGGTTGTAGCCGTCCGGCCCCCGCGGCGGGATCGCCCGCGCCGGTATCGGCGTCCGCGACTGCGGTCACGACGGTGCGGCCCGCGCGGCAAACGCTCGCACTGACGATCGAACAGCCCGGCCGCGTCGAGGCGTTCGAGCAGACTCCCCTGTACGCCAAGATCGCCGGCTACGTGAAGGAAGTCCGGGTCGAAATCGGCAATCGCGTCCGCAAGGGTGACTTGCTGGCCGAGCTCGACGTGCCCGAAATGGCGGAAGAACTGCGGCAAAAACAGGGGCTGGTAACACAAGCACGGCTGGAAATCCATCAAGCAGAGTCGGCCTTGGAAGTGGCCAAGGCGAGTCTCAAGACCGCCGAGTCGTTGATCCTCGAGGCCGCCGCCGCGCGCAAAAAAGCCGAGGCCGGCGCCCAGCGGTGGAAGTCGGAATGCACGCGCATGGAGGGCCTCGCCCGGGACGGCGTGATCGACGTCCAGACGCGAGACGAGACCCGAAATCAGTGCCGGGCGGCCGAGGCGGCGCTCGAAGAGGCGGAC
>DATJGQ010001110.1:0-3357 GCA_035494815.1 Gemmataceae bacterium | reverse complement strand
TTGGTCGCCGCGCCGGCGCTGCGGGCGCAAGACCCGCGGGTCGAACCGCCACGGACGCCGGCCGAGTTCTGGAACGCGGTCGAGTTCGAACTGAATACCGGCAAGTTCGACGTCGCCGCCCAATACCTCAAGGCGTTCCTCGCCGCCAATCCGACCGAGCAGGATTACCTGGCGATCGAGAAGGAGCGTGGCATGGCCGCGTTCCTGCGGCTACGGACGGTCATCCAGTGGTCCGCGGACAAGCCGACCGACGACGAGGCCCGCAAGAACGCGGAGCTGGTCATCGAAAAGGCGACGGCGGCCCTCCGCAAGCAGCTCAGCGACGTGGCCCGCATCAACCGACTGATTCAGAACCTGCGGGCCAGCCCCGAAGAGCGGGCGTTCGCCGTCCGCGAGTTGCAGCGGTCCGGCGCCCTGGCGATGCCGCACCTGATCGCGGTGATGCAGGCCGACCCGGACCCCGCCCAGCGGGCCCTGTTGCTCGACATCCTGCCCTTGCTGCCGCAGGACACGATCGCCCCGCTGCTGGCGGCGACTGACATGCGCGACCCGGTGTTGAAGCTGCAGCTCCTGCAAACCTTAGCCGTCCGCCAGGACCGCGCGACGCTGGCCAACCGCGCCGAGACCGACCCGCTGCCGACGCTCGATTACCTCGCCGCGTCGCCGAAGGAGTCCGACCAGGTCCGCCGTAAGGCGCGCGACATCGCGGCCCTCTTACGGGCGACATCACCCGCCCGACTGCCGATCGCGAAAGTCGCCCTCACCCAGGCGGCCGAGAAGTTCTATCAGCACAAGGCGAACTTCATTAACCCGTCGGCCGTGGCCATCTGGCGGTGGGAGACCGACCATCTCACGCAGTATTCGGCGACCGCGAGCCAGGCGGAGGAGTATCTCGGCCTTCGCTATGCCCGCTGGGCCCTTGAACTCGACCCGTCCTATCAGCCGGCGCAGGCGGTGTTCCTGAGCCTGGCGGTCGAGAAGGCGATGGAGCGGGGCGGGCCCGACAAGTCACTGTCCGTGACCGCCCCCGACGTGCACGATCTGCTCGCCACTGTCTATCCGGGCGCGCTGATTCTGACGCTCGATCGGGCCTTGACGGAAGGCCGGACTGCCGTCGCCCTCGGCGTGGTTCGCGCTCTTGGCGAGCGAGCGGAAGTATCGGCGGCCCGTACCGAGCGATCGCGGCCTGGCGTGCTCGTGCGGGCACTTGACTATCCGGACCGCCGCGTGCAGATCGCCGCGGCCGACGCGCTGCTGCGATTGCCGAAAAACGTGCACACCGCGCACGCCCGGATCATCGAGGTACTGCGGCGGGCGCTCGCCGCCGATGCGGAGACGCTTTTGCCGCGGACGCAGCGGATCCTCGTCTGCCACTTCCAGCCGATCGTCGCCGACCTGATGGCCGGGGCCGTTCGCGCCGCCGGCTACGAGGCGGTCGTCGTCAACACCGGCCGTGAGGCGATGCGGCGGCTGAAAGAGGCCGCCGACATCGACGGCGTGATCCTCGACGCCGACCTGCCATACCCGCCGCTGCCGGACACGATCGCGTCGCTGCGGTACGACGTCCACGTCGGCCTGTTGCCGGTGCGGATCGTCTACACGCCGGAAATCGCGCCGACGACGGTGATCGTCAACCGCGCCCCGCTGCCGCCTCTGACCGCGACCGCCCCGCCGCCCGCGATCCAGAACGAACTCACCGCCCGACGGCTGAATCGCCTCACCGAGAGTTACCGCCAGATTTCGGTCGTGCCCGGCCCCGTGACGCCGCTCTGGGTCAAGCGCGAGTTCGGCGAGGAGACGCTCGCTCAGCCCGAACCGTCCGCAAGCACGCCGCTCACGCCGGAAGAGCGCAAAGGGTACAGCATCCTGGCCATTGAATGGCTCAAACGCCTGGCGACGGGCGAGGTTCCGGGCTACGACGTGCGCCCGGCCGAGCGGGCGATTCGCTCGGCACTCAAAGTCGAGGAGCTGACCAAACCCGCGATCGAGGCCACCGCACGACTGACGACGCGCGACGCCCAGAGCGATCTCGCGTCGATCGTGCTCGACGCCCAACGTTCGCCGGAAGTCCGCGTCCTCGCCGCCGAGGCGCTCGTGCAAAACGTCCGCCGCATCGGCGTGACGCTAACGACTCCTCAAATGCAATCCCTGCTTGACCTGTTGCCGACCGTGCAAGAGCCGGTCTTGCGGGCCAAGGTGGCCGCCGCGGTCGGGGCGATTCAAGGCACCGCGGAGCAATCCGGCCTGCGCATGCAGCGATTCGCCCCGGCGTTGCCCAAGTCCGAGCCGCCGGCCGCACCGGAGGCGCCGCCAGTCCCACCGCCGCCGGCGGAACCTGCGAAGAACCAGTAAGTTAGGGCATTTATCCACCAGCCCGAAGCACGAGCGAGGGATAGGACTCCGATCCCTCGCTTGCGCGTCGGGCTGGTCGGTTTCTGCGCAAGAAGTCCTTTGCCGTCCGTCCTTACAATGAAACGGAACAGATCGCACTCGCTCATTTGCGGAGGCTTAAACATGTCCCCGGCCCCCGACGACCGGCCGAACGCCGCGCAGCCGCCGCTGGCCGATTTAATGGCCCGTTATCTCAGCCGGAAGACGGCCGCGCACGCCGCAGGGCTGGCCGCGATCGACGCGGGCGAGGTCGAACCCTACGAGGCC
Organism: Gemmataceae bacterium; assembly: GCA_035494815.1. Taxonomy (GTDB): domain Bacteria; phylum Planctomycetota; class Planctomycetia; order Gemmatales; family Gemmataceae; genus DATJGQ01. The sequence continues at coordinate 699 of DATJGQ010001110.1, read as the reverse complement.
GTCCCCGTTCAGGCGGTCGATCCTCGGCAGGCCTGGGACGAGGCCAACGCGGCTTTGAAGTCCTTCGGGGAACCCGGCGCCAAGGTCGGCAAGGCCATCGCCGAATGGCCCCAGCTGGTCGCCGCCCAGGAGTCGTACACCGCTCTGCCGATGGCTGCGGGCAATTTCCCGCAGCTCGTGCGCGACCTGGCCCCACTGTTCCACGCTTCGATGATGTCCGATCTGGTCAAAGAGCCGGCCGTGGCCCCGCAGATCGCCGGTCTGATCGAGTCGGCGGAGGCGGCCGCGCGATCGGGTGAATATCCGCGGGCGTTAGTCGCGGTCGGTGTCTTGCGGCTGGCTCGGCAGTTCGCCGCCGCCGAACGGCTGCTGAAGAGTGTCACCCCGCCGGTCGCGTGGCGGGACGCGTGGGCGAACGAAGAGGCCGCGCTGCTCTGGCAGTCGGGGCGGCGTGATGAGGCGGCGCGGCGTTGGCAGGGGTTGCCGGACTCGGTGCCGATCCTGTTCAACCGCGGGATGGCAGCCCTGTTCCTCGACCGACCTGCCGACGCCCGCGCGGCCCTGAGGACCGCCGTCGAGAAGATCCCCGAATCGAGCGGCTGGCATCACTTGGGGCGGCTGTATCTGGCGCTGGCCGAGAGCTGAACCCAAAATCAGTCATCGTTCCGCCGCGACCCGAGTCTTCGAGGGGAGCGCTAG
>DATJGQ010001109.1:0-4944 GCA_035494815.1 Gemmataceae bacterium | reverse complement strand
ACCGCGGCCGGCGCCAAGAAGTACTGGGAGGCGTAATTCGGTTGCCGACCAGCCCGAAGCGCGAGCGAGGGACAGGGCTCACATCCCTCGCTTGCGCTTCGGGCTGGTCGGCATTCGTATCAGGTGCACTATGTCCGAACTCCCCCAAGTCCCCGCCCCGCGGTGCATCCACTTGCAATCCAAGGCGATGGCCGTCTATGGCGAAGATTTCGAATGTGACCCCGACTATCAGGCGGGTTTGAGCGACATGTGGTGTCTGAAGACCGCCAAGTCGCTGGGACCTGATGACGGCGACGTGAATCTCGACGACTGCCGCAACCGTGAGCGGGGGTGCTATCAAGAGTATTAAGCCGCTCGCGGCTTAGCGTCCGCCCACGTACCGCTTCGAAATCTCCGCCCCCGCGACGTAGCCGAGCTTGCCGATCTTGCACATCTGGTAGACGTTGATTCGAAAGTCTGGACAGGTGCTGACCAGGCAATACGCCTCGGTCGGCCTGAGCCCATAGTCCGTAATCAGCCAGTCCATCAGGTTCACGGTCGCCGTCTCGACGGCTGATTCCAACGGCCGTTCCGCGTGTACCGCCACAATCGAATTCGGCTTCTCGATCCGCAGCCCGGCGATGCGCTCGCCCTTGACGAGGTCGAGAGTCAGGCGGACCGTCGCCTTCGTCTCGGCGGCGGTGCCGGTGAATTCGGTGTCGCCCTGGCTGGCGTGCACGTCGCCGAGGTAGAAGAGCGCCCCCGGATGGAAGATCGGCAGATAGAGCCGATGGCCCGGCGCCGCGTCGCGGATGTCGAGGTTGCCGCCCCACGGGCCCTGGCCGTCGAGGCTCGTCGTCACTTCGCGGTCCGGCGCGACGCCGAAGGTGCCGATGAACGGAGTGATCGGCCAGGAAATCCGGTCACTGAAGTGCAACGTGCCGTCGCGCGTCGTGCCGCTCGTTCCCGGCGTGTGACGAAAGATGCGAGTCGTGTAGTCGCCGGAGAGCTCCGGCCAGCGGGTCGACTCGCCCAAAGGCCCGCGGCGCGGGCCGATCGCGCACCAGGAGTAATCGTCAACGACGATTTCTTCGATACTGACGACTAAAACATCGCCGCGTTCGGCTCCGTCCACATAGACCGGCCCGCCGATCGGGTTGGCCAGCGGCGGAAAGCGGTCGAAGCCGGGCCGCCGCGCCGGGATCGCCTTGTCCTCGGGCGTCTTGAAGTAGCCGGTGCTGGCGTCGTCGGTCTCGACCTCGAACGTCTCGCCGCACCGCACCTTGAGGAGCGGCTCGTCCCGCCAGTCGAAGGCGTATTTCCGCGCCCGGTCCCGCGTGATCCGTTGCATGGTTCGTCTCCGGAATTCGCGGCTATTCTATCCGGCATTCGCGGCCGCCAGTGAGTAGAATCGCGGGCGTCCGCGCTCCGCTGCGCGTCGCGGGTAAACAATGAGGATCACCATGCTCGTCCGATCGTTACGCGTCGCCGTCGTTTGTTCCGCCTTATGTGTGGTCGTTCCGCTCTCGCGCGGACAGACGCCGGCGGGCAAATCGGGCCCCGACGTCGCCGTCGAGTGGGACGTCAAGGTCGCGGTCCGCGACGGCACGAAGCTCGCGCTCGACCTGTATCTGCCGGCTGCGAACGGAAAGGCGCTGCCCGGCAAACATCCGACGATCCTCGTTCGCACGCCTTACAACAAAACCGGGGTCAACCCGGAGGCCCGCTGGTTCGCGGCCCGAGGCTACGCGGTCGTCGTTAACGACACCCGCGGCCGATACGCCTCCGAGGGCGTCTGGCGGATGATCGTCGACGACCCGAACGACGGCTACGACATCTGCGGCTGGATCGTCAAGCAGCCGTGGTCGAGCGGCAAGATCGGGACGATGGGCACCAGCTACGTCGGCGGCACGCAGCACGCGCTCGCCTGTGCCCAGCCGCCCGGCCTGGCGTGCATGATCCCGGTGGACTCCGTCTCCAACTGTGGCATCGCCGGCATGCGGCACAGCGGGGCGTTCGAACTCCGGTTCATGAACTGGATCTTTACGACCGGCGCGGCCAACGCCCGCGCCGCCGTCGCCGACCCGGCCCTGAAATTCGCCCTAGATCAGAACGGCAAGCTGATGCCGCAGCACCTGCTGAACCTGCCGATCCGTCCGGGCACGACGCCGCTCAAGCAGGTCCCCGAATACGAAAGTTGGCTCGTCGAAGCGATGCGGCACGGCGACAACGACGCCTACTGGAAGCGGCCCGGCTATTCCGTCGTCGACAACGTCGACCGCTACGCCGACGTGCCGGTCTATCACGTGACTGGCTGGTACGACTCGTGGTGCCGGCAGAACGTGCTCAACTGGCAGGCCCTCTCGAAGGCGAAGAAGTCGCCGCAGCGGCTGATCATCGGCCCGTGGACGCACGGGCAGCAAGGCCGAAACGTCGCCGGCGAGTTGGAGTTCCCGCCCGAGGCGGCGCTCAAGTTCAACGAATGGCGGCAGCGGTGGTTCGACCGCTGGCTCCGTGACGTGCAAAACGGCATCGAAAAAGAGAAGCCGGTCCGGCTGTTCATCATGGGCGGCGGCGACGGGCGAAAAAGTCAGGACGGCCGGCTGCGGCACGGCGGCTCCTGGCGCGACGAAGACACGTTTCCGCTCGCGCGAACGCGGTTCACCCCGTACTACCTGCACACCGACGGCCGACTCAACCCCGACAAGCCGAGCGGGCAGCCCGGTTCGACGACGTTCGGGTTTGACCCGTTCAACCCGGTCCCGACGATCGGCGGTAACCTCTCGTCGGTCGCGGGCATTCTCGACGCCGGCGGGTTCGACCAGCGGACCCGGGCCGAGACACTGTTCGCCGGCCAGCAGCTGCCGCTTTCCGAGCGCCGCGATGTACTCGTCTTCCAGACCGAACCGCTGCCGGAAGCCCTCGAAGTGACCGGCCCCGTCGTGGTCAATCTCTTCGTCTCGTCATCGGCCGTCGACACCGACTTCACCGCCAAGCTGCTCGACGTGTATCCGCGGAGCGCCCACTATCCGTTGGGGTTCGATCTGAACATCGGCGATTCGATTACGCGCATGCGTTATCGCAACTCGCTCGAAAAGGCGGAGCTGATGGAGCCCGGCAAGGTCTACCCGGTGGCGATCCATCTCTATCCGACGGCGAACGTCTTCGCGAAGGGCCACCGAATCCGGGTGGACGTTTCCAGCAGCAACTTCCCGCGGTTCGACCTCAACCCGAACACCGGCGAGCCGCTGCAGCAGCACCGGCGGATGATCCCGGCCGACAACACGGTTTACCACGACGCCGAGCGGGGGTCGCACATCGTGCTGCCGATCATTCCGGCCGCCCGTTGAAGTTTTCTTTTCCCTCGGTGGGTCGAGTGCGGTAACTTGATTCCTGGTTCGTCGCACTCGCACCGTTCTTCGGAGGCACGGTCATGGAGCGGGAAACCCGGCGTGATTTCAACCGCACGTTCCTCGGGTCGCTGATGGCCTACGGGCTGATCGAGACCGTGTTCTCGCGCGACCTGTTCGCCGATACCATCAAACCGGTCGTCCACAAGTGGTTGGTCGAACTCAACGAGCTCGGCCGCGATCTCAAGGACCAGAAACTCAAGGACGTCGACTTCCAGATTAAGCTGGAGGACCTCTACCGCCACGTCAACCTCGACGAGTTGGTTACGTTCATCGACCTGGACAAACTGACCCGAAACCTGAAATACCCGGCCAAAGGCGCCGCCAACCTCGGCATCGACATGACCAAAGTCGAGGGCCTGCCCAAGACGCTGGCGTTCGGCAAGCAGATCTTCGCGATGAACAAGGGCCGGTCGGTCGTCCCGCACGGGCACGACAACATGAGCACCGGCTTCATCATCCTCCGCGGCAACTTCGTCGGAAAGCACTACGACCGCGTCGAGGACAATTCGGACCATTACCTGATCAAGCCGACCATCGACCGCAATTTCAAGCCCGGCGAGTGCTCGACGGTCTCCGACCACAAGGACAACGTGCACTGGTTCAAGGCGGAGACGGACGCCGCGGCGATCTTCAACATCCACGTCCAAGGATATAACCACGACAACCCGAAGACGGCGGCCCGCGTCTACGTGGACCCCGACGGCCAGAAGGTTTCCGGCGGCCTGATCGTGGCGAAGAAGATCACCTCGCGCGAGTGTCACGAAAAGTACGGCTAGGCGCTCTGTGAATTGGCCAATTCCTGGCACAGATCGTCGAGGTGTGCGATCAAGTCGTCGAGGGTTTGACCTTGCGTCCAATAGGACGGATAGTCCTCAAGGTACCCCAGCCACACCTCGTCTTCTTGCCAGTACACGTAATTGACCCATTGCATGGCCTGAACTCCCCGAAACGATTGCCCTACAGGTTGGCCAAGTCGCGACCGGCTGTTGGGAGGGGGTAGAGGTCGCCCGTCCTGGTGATACAGTTGGATGGTTTCCTCTACGATTTGGCAAAGCTCTTCAAAAACTTGCCGCTCGTCGTTTCCATGGCATCCGCCCAGCATTAACCCTAGCGCGCTTCCGATATAGCACCCGTCTTTATTCGACCACTCGACGATCTTCGCGTATCGGTTACTGTCCTTCATGTTGAGATTCCTCGATCGCGACGTTCACCGCGCGTTCCTGATACTTCTTGGCGTCGTCACCGGGATTGCCCGATAACGTCAAAGCCTTGGCGACCTTCGGGTGCACAAAGTTCCTGTGATTCCTTTGCCCCCGCGGTCGGTGAAGCCGGCTCGTTCGAGGTCCCGAATCAGATCGCGGATCTTTCTCGGCATGCCTACCCGTTCACCGGATTGTACCTTACGCCGAGCTCGCGCCACTACTCGGCCGTGTACAGGACTTTCCCGCCCACGATCGTGTAGACCACCTTGGTGGTGCGGATTGCTTCCTCCGCACACGTGAGGATGTCCCGCGACAGCACGACCACGTCGGCGAGCTTGCCGGGCGTGAGC
>DATJGQ010001108.1:0-14046 GCA_035494815.1 Gemmataceae bacterium | reverse complement strand
GGTCCTCGATCGGCCGTTCCCGCATGCGGGGCACCCCATCGAGGCGAAATCGCCCGCTGCCGAGACTCACGAGTGCGGTAAGAAACCGCATGGTCGTGCCCGAATTCCCCGCGAAGATTTCGGCACTCTGCGCCGCGAACGGCGCTTGACGATCACGAGCGGACTCCGACTGGAACGTGACCACCCCGCCCGACCAATCCGCCTCGAAGTTGTAGCCCAGCCGGCCCAACGAAGACAGCATGACCTCCGTGTCCTCGCTTTCGAGCGGGCTCGTAATGGCACAGTGTTTCGCGCCATTGATTGCGGCGAGAATGAAAGCGCGGTTCGTAATGCTTTTTGAACCGGGCGGGTACATGACGGCCTCGACCCGCCGCGTCATCGGGCGGATCGCGATTCGTTCGGGATAGGTCCGTGTCAACTCACTCATAAGTCACCCGCATCAGAAACAGTCCTTGCGGCGGGGCAGTCGGTCCGGCTTCGCGGCGGTCCTCGGCGTTCAAAATGTCTCCAACGCGAGCCTCGGGGATATGGTCGCGGCCGACGTCGATCAGCGTGCCCGCGATGGCGCGGACCATGTTGTACAGAAAACCGTCGGCTTCGACGTCGATCCAGATGTAGTCGCCGGCGCGGTTCACGCCCAGGTGTGTCACCGTTCGCACGCTCGTCTGTCGGTTCGGCCAGTCGGTTTCGAAACTGTGGAAGTCGTGACGGCCGATGAGGCAGCGGCTGGCGCGGCGCATCGCGGCCGCGTCGAGCCGCCGGCGATGATAGTTAACGTATCGGCGGAGGAACGGGTCGGGAACGGGGCCGTCGTGGATCAGGTAACGGTACAGTTTGCGCTTCGCGTCCTTGTTGGCGTCGAACGCCTGACGCATTTCTGCGGATCTTCGGATGACCACATCCTGTGGCAGTCGCGCATTGACGGCCTTGACAAAGACTTCGGCGGGATATTCCGCGGCAGTGTAGAAGTTCGCCACTTGGCCGACCGCGTGCACGCCCGCGTCCGTTCGGCCGCTGGCGTTCAGCCGGACGCGCGCCTCGCCCGTGAGGTCGGCGAGCGCCTTTTCCACCGTCTCCTGAACCGTGCGGTATCCCGGCTGCGTCTGCCAACCGTTGAAGTCGGTGCCGTCGTAGCTGATCGTCAGCGCGAGATTACGCACGGCGTTTGATTAGCTCTTGGGCGATCTGCACGGCATTCGTCGCCGCGCCCTTCCGGAGGTTGTCCGCGACCACCCACAAGTTTAGCCCATGCGGAACGGTGGGGTCGCGACGCAACCGGCCGACGAACACCTCATCGCGCCCGGTCACATCCAGCGGTAATGGCGGCTTGCCGTCGGAAAAGACGATACCCGGTGCCGACCCAAAAGCGGCGCACGCGTCTTCGGGTGTGAGCGGACGGTAGAATTCGACGTTGACCGCGAGCGAATGGCTGACGCGCACCGGCACGCGGACGCAGGTGACCGAAACGGGGATGTCGTCCCCGAGGATCTTGCAGGTCTCCTTGATGACCTTCGTCTCTTCTTCGGTGTAGCCGTCCGCATTCACAGTCCAGTCATGTGGCAAGACGTTCCCGCAGAGTTGCGCGGCGTGCGCCTTGGCGGCAGGCATGGGCCGCCCGGCGCCGATGGATTGGAGCTGGGCGTCGAGGTCGGCGAGTCCCTTCGCGCCTTTGCCCGACGACGATTGATAGGTCGCGACCACGACGCGCTTCACGCCGGCCAGCTTGTGCAACGGCTTGAGAGCGACCGTAAGCGGAATCGCGACGCAGTTCGGATTGGCGATGATACCTTTGGGAATGCGATCGAGGGTGTCGGCGTTGACTTCGGGCACAACCAGCGGCACGTCCGGGTCCATCCGCCAGGCGGACGAATTGTCGACGACGGTCGCCCCGGCCTTGGCCGCGATCGGGCTGAACTCGCGGCTGACCGACGCGGGTGTGCTCGACAGCACGATTTCGACGCCCTGAAACGCTTCCGGCCGGATCGGCTCGACCGTGTGCGGGCGGCCGCGAAATGTGACCGATTTGCCGGCACTCCGCTCGGATGCCAGAAACCTGATCGTCCGCGTCGGGAAGTTTCGCTCCTCGAGCACCCGCCGCATCAACTCGCCGACCGCACCGGTCGCGCCGACTACCGCCACGCTGGGATTCACGACATATACCCTTCCGTTAGCGCTGCAGCAGCAGCAAGACGCCGGCCACGATCGCCAAGATTGCCAGGATGGCCCCGACATTCACCCCGCTGAGCGTGACGAAGTGGAGCGCCCCGTACAGGATGAACCAAATTGCCACTAACAACATGCCCAAGTTTTTCGGAGTCGTCATTCCAGTCCCCCTCTTTGCCGGGCGACTCGGCTCCTTCTCTTGTTAAACGGGCCGCCGAATTGTGACAAGAGAGATGTGGCGAAACGCCGGGTTCGGCCTTCGCCGGGGCCGTCAAAACGAAAAAGCCCCCGACAGGTGGCGGGGGCTGTGGCAATTCCCGGGTGCTTGTCACGCGTCGGGTCGGACCACGACTTGGTTCCGGAGCCGCCGTTGGCCGAGGTACGGAAGGATGGCTTCCTGGGCGAGCTGCTTGAAATAGTAGCTGCCGACGAAGCCGGAGAGGGTGATCTCGTTGTCCGATTCCGTGACGCTCAGACTCCGAAGCAGGGGCAGGGGACTGTCGCGAAGTGCCTGGGCCGCCGTCCCGGACTGTAGGGTCGCACTCACCATCATCGAAGCACTCCTTTCTGTCTTCGCCGTTCTTCCAGTCGGCAGGATGACAGGCCCGCCGGAACGTGCGAAGGTAATTCGTCCGTCGATTGCGAAATGACCACTCTGGGCGAGTCGGGGCGGCACGAGGGGACTGCCGGTCCCTGTGGACGGGAGCGATATTACGCTCTGTAGCCTAGACCAAAGTTTTAAGGGCCGCAAGATTTTTTTGCTTTTTCGCCGGGACTAGCAGTCGGAGTGAGGACTAGCGATGATGATGGCTAACCCAGCGGGCGGAACTGGAGGCGGCCGTGAACTGGTGGGAAACGGTTTCCTATTATTGGGCCGAGATCACAACTTGGACGGCGGTCGTCGACGTCTTGCTCGTGATCGCGGTCATCCCCTGGGTGCTCGCGATCAAAAAGGAGCCGACTTCCGCGATCGCCTGGTCGCTGTTGGTCGTATTCTTGCCGATCGTCGGTGTCCTGCTGTTCGTCTTGTTCGGGTATCAGAGCGTGTACCGGCCGCTGGTTCGGAAACGACGGCACCGGTCATCATTCCGCGTAACGAACCCCGCCGGCCAACTTGCCGCCAAGAGTGAGGCCGCGAGCTCGGAGCCGGGCGAGATGACCTGGGAAGGGATGGGCCGGCTCGCCAGTCAGCTCGACGCGTACCCGATCACGTCCGGCAACGCGCTGAGCTTCTACTACAACGGCGCGTCCGCATTTGAGGCAATGTACGCCGCGGTTCGCGAGGCGCGGCACCACATCCATGCCGAGTTCTACATTTTCGATTACGACTCGGTCGGCCGCGAATTTCTCGCGCTCTTGACGCAAAAGGCTAAGGAAGGAGTCGAGGTCCGGCTGCTGTATGACGCGATGGGCACCCGCGGACTGGCGCGCCGGCGGTTGAAAGAGTTCACGGCCGCCGGCGGAAAGCACGCCGCTTTTCTGCCGGTGAATCTTTGGCGGCGGCGATTTCAGGTCAACCTCCGTAACCACCGCAAGATCCTGGTCGTCGACGGGAAGGTGGCATTCACCGGCGGGATGAACATCGGCGACGACTACCTCGACCGCGGCCCGCTGTCCCCGTGGCGCGATACGCAAGTGCGAGTCGACGGCCCCTCGGTCGAATCATTGCAACGAGTGTTCATCGAGGACTGGGACTTCGCATACGGCGAGGCGATCAAGGGGGCGGCGTACTTCGGGGCCGAGCCGCGGTCGAACGGGTGTGTCGTTCAGGTGATCCCGTCGGGCCCGGACCAGGACGTCAAAGGCATTCGCGAGGTCTATTTCGCCGCGGCGTTCAAGGCCCGCCATCGCCTGTGGATCACGACGCCCTATTACGTTCCGGACCCCGGGCTTCGGGACGCGCTGTGCATGGCCGGCCGGACGGGGATCGATGTCCGATTGCTGCTACCGCTGCGGGCCGATCACTGGTTCGTGTTCTATGCGACGCGCTACTACCTCGCGGATCTGCTGGCGGCCGGGGTCAAGGTTTACCTCTATAAGGAGGGCTTCATTCACGCGAAGGTCTGGCTCGCCGACGGACAGTGGGCGTCGGTCGGGACGGCGAACCTCGACAACCGCAGCCTGGCGCTCAACTTCGAGGTGAACTGCCTCATTTACACGCCGGCGACCGTGGAGGAATTGGAACGGCAATTCCTGCGGGACTTGGAATGCTCGGTGCAATTGGAGCCGAAGAAGTTCGCCCGGCGGCCGCGCGTGGGCAAGATGCTGGAGAATGTGTGCCGGTTGCTATCGCCGATTCTGTAAAGGGGAATGGGACCCATGGGACTCATGGGACCGATGGGACTTTTGACTAACTGACGACGCGATTGCGGCCGGCGCGCTTGGCTTGATAGAGGTTGTCATCGGCCATGCGCATTAGGCCGGCCGCGGTCAGCGTCGCGTCGCCGCTCGTGCAGGCGACGCCCAGGCTGACCGTAATGTTGAACGGCCGGTTCTCGAAGCAGAACGGGTGCTCCGCGATCGAGGTGCGAATCCGCTCGGCGATATCCACGGCCCCCTGTTGCGTGGTCTCCACCAGGCACAAGGCGAACTCCTCGCCGCCGTAACGGGCGAAGAGGTCCTCCCGCCGCACCGTCTTATTCACCACCGCCGCCAACTCGCGCAGGGCGAAGTCGCCGCCGAGATGCCCGAGGTCGTCGTTGACTCCCTTGAAGAAATCGATGTCGAACAGGATCAGCGCCAACGGCCGCTGGTGCCGGGCCGACCGGGCCAACTCGCGGTCGATGAACTCGAGCAGATAGCGCTGGTTGTGCACCTGCGTCAGGCCGTCGATGATGGTCAGCCGGTAGATTTCCTCGTGGTACTCCGACTCGACGTTGCCGCCGGCGAGGAAGCGGTAAATGCAGTTGCCGATCCGCAAATAGTCGCCGTCCGAAAGGCGGGCGGTGTCAATCTGCTTGTCATTGACGAAGGTGCCGTTCGTGCTACCGAGGTCGGAGACGTGGAAGCCGTCGGTCGCCAGCTCGATGCGGGCATGTTTTCGGGAAACGGAGTGGTCCTGAATCTGGATGGCGCTTTCTTCACCGCGGCCGAGAATTATGGCGTCGTCGTGCAAGGGATAGCGCGAGCCCATCGAGGGCCCGGTCGGGTAAATATGGACGAGGCAGGCGTCGCGATTAACCGCCGAAACCGGCCGCCGGGGAGCGGTTATCCACGTTTCCGTCACTTTTTCCATGCGGCACCATTTGCGGAGGGGCGCGATTACCGCATCCCTTTACGTACCTTAGCTTACACGATGCTTTGGTGCCACTTGGAAAGGCCGTTTATGCCGGCGCGAAAAAGCTACTGCGGGGCTCCGAACGCCGTGAACGGCTGGTTGGGGGGGGCGATCCCGGCCGGCTTGCCGGCATTGATGCCTTTGAACCGTACCACCGGCTTGTGCAAATCCACCGTGACCGGGTCGCGGGTGATGAATTCACCGACATTTCCGGCGAGATCTCGCGCGGTCACGCGGAGATAAACGCGGTTAGGCAGGTTCGGCGGCAGTGCCCAGGAGCATTCCTGTAAATCCTGATAGCCGGGCAGTGGACGGCCCACGCCGACTTGAATCGGGGACCATGGTCCCGTTTGTTGGGGCGCCCAGTACAGGGAGATCCCATTGGGAAGAAGATTGCTATCGATCGCCTTGTATCGGACCAGCACTGCGTTCACCTGCGCGGGGTCCGGTTCCAGCGGATACAGATCGACTTTGGGCGGCGTCCGATCCACATGCAGGCGAACATCCGGAGCGTCGCCTCGTTGCGGCGGGCCGAAGCTCTGCAAGACGCCGCTGTAGGCCACGAGCTTGAACCCGAAGGTGCCCTCATAGGGCGCCTGTGGCAACTGCACCTGCAGCGGCGAATTGACGTCATAAGTTTCGGTCCAGGGCCGCCAGGTCTCCCCGTCATCCTGCGTCATGTAGACTTCGATTTTTTTGACGCCCGACGGACCTTGCTGTTCGACCGCGAAATCGATCGAAACCTGAGCGTCGCGGACGTGCTGGATCGGCGGCAGGTCGGCGCGAGTCGGCGATCCCCCCGCGACGCCCAATGGGGGCGAGGCGTTCGCGGCACGGGGCCCGCCCTGAGGGCTGACGTTCGGTCCCGGCCCTGTCCTCACCGCGGGGAGCGGGGTCAGACCAGAAGGACTTGCCGTGCTCGGATCCACAGCCGGGGGATGCGCAGGAGGAGCCGGTGGAGCGCCCGTCGGGGCCTGCGCCACAGGGGGAGCTGGCGCGGGCACGTCCTGCGGCGCCACGGGCGTCGGCAGGGCGGCGCCGCCAGGTGCCGTCGACGCGGCGCTCAGGGAATTCGTTTGCTGGACGATAGCCGGCGGCACCGCGGCCGTGATCGGATTGCTGTTTGCGACCGGTGCGAAGACGGTCGCGTTCGCGGTGGCGGCGGGCAATTCCTTGACGACCGCCACGGGCGACCCCGCTTGGTCGTTGATCTGCATTTTGACCGCGATCGGCCCACCCGACGCGGGTTTGAACCGCTGTTGACCGCTCGCCGACGGCTGCAGCGGCACCGACTGCCACGGCGCGTTCGGGCCCATGTCGGCGGCCCGGAACTCGAGCTTGAGCGACATCACGTCGGCCTGCGTTCCCGTCACTTCCCAGGCGACGCGGACTTCGTCGCCGGTTCGCTCGAAGGCGATGATTTTCAGCAGTTGCTGCTGCGACTCGATGGCGACCTTCATGTTCACCGGCGCGGCGTAAATATCAGCCGGTTCGCGATTGCCACCCTGGTAAACCGCTTGCACCTTGAACCAATACTGCCCGTCCGAAGGCGCGTGAAAGACGAAGGCCGAATGCTCGGGCTTGGCGAGCGCCGCCATGTCCCACGACTTGCCCTGGTTGTTCGACACGAACAGGATCAGCTCGCGGAGTTCGCCGCGCCTCTCGGGGGGAATGACGATGGGGATCTGGATGTTGCGGTCGCGAAGGGTGTAGACCTTCTCGGCTTGTCCCACGGACAGGCCGAGCGTCAAGAACAGGACGAGCGTTCCCTGACTCATGCGTGCGCCTCCGCCACCGCGCGCGGCCGCCGGCCCGCGCGGAAAACACTGCGGCTCTTTCGGTGGGATCGGCTATACGGCCGGACAACTTGAGAAAAAGTGCTGTCGGCCGGAAAATGATTCAAGTTCGGGAGACGTCGTCGAAACATGGCCGCGAACCTAACGCCGCAGTACCTGGAAGCCGAGGCCCAGTACAAGAAGGCCCAGACCGCCGAAGAACGGCTGGCGTGTCTGCGGAAGATGTACGCGCTGCTGCCCAAGCACAAGGCGAGCGAGAAACTCCAGGCCGAGCTGAAAACCAAAATCAGCGACGCCCGCGACGCCTGCGAGAAGGAGCAGGCGAAAGGTAAAAAGGGCGGCGTCTCGTACAAGATCCCGCGGCAAGGGGCGGGGCAGTACGTGATCGTCGGCCCGCCGAACGCGGGAAAGAGCCGGCTCCTCGCGGCAGTGACGCGGGCGACGCCGGAGGTCGCGCCGTACCCGTTCACGACTCGCGAGCCGCACGCCGGCATGATGGACTGGGAGGACGTTCGTGTCCAACTCGTCGACACGCCGCCGATCACCGCGGACGTGATGGAAGCGTACGTGTCGAGCCTGGTGCGCGCCGCCGACGGAGCCCTGCTTATGCTCGACCTCGGAGACGACGACGGCCCATTTGCGGTCGAGGCCGTCACCGAGAAGCTCGCGAGCACCAAGACGGTACTCGTCGGCCAAATGCCCGCGGAGATTGCCGACTACTCGATCGAGTACGTGCGCACGCTGCTCGTCGCCAACAAGATCGACCAGCCTGGCGCGACGGACCGTTTGGAGATCGTCCGCGAGATGTTCGGTGACCGCTTTCCGATTCAGGTGATCTCGGCGGAGCGCGGCGACGGCCTGCCGCAATTTCGCGAGTCCGTCTATCGCGGACTGAATGTCATTCGTGTCTACACGAAACTACCGGGCAAGCCGCCGGACCTGACGTCGCCGTTCACCTGTCCGGCCGATAGCACGCTGGCCGAGTTCGCCGGCGTCGTGCACCGCGATTTCGCGGAGAAGCTGAAGTCAGCCCGGATCTGGGGGGCCGGCGTTCACGACGGTCAAACCGTAGGTCGGGAACACGTTCTGCACGACAAGGACGTCGTCGAGCTGCACGTGTGATCGAGAACCTACCAGCCCGTAGCGCGAGTGAGGGAGGCTGGATTGCACCCTCGCTCGCGCTTCGGGCTGGTGCGACCGTTTAATTTGCTTACAATGTGGCCGACGCGCCACCGACTCGGAGTTCTCGATGACTGCCGCCGCGCCGAGCACCGACGCCCCGACGCCACCGGCGACCTACATCGTCCGGCACGGGGCGGTGCGCTTTCTCGGCGAGTTTGCCGCACTCAATAATCAGCGGTACCTCCGCGGCACCGACGTCGTCATCCGCTCTGACCGCGGGCAGGAAGTCGGCCAAGTCCTTTGTGCGTCCAGCCCGCAGGCCGTGACGATGCTGTCCGAGCCGACCAAGGGCCAGATCCTGCGGCCGATGACGCTCGAGGATAAACAACGCGTCGAGTCGATCCAAGACCGGCAGCGGCACGAGTTCGACACCGCCTGCCGCTTTATCGCCGATCGCAAATTGCAGATGGCGCTCGTGGACGTCGAACACCTTTTCGGCGGCGAGCGGATTGTCTTTTACTTCCTCGCCGAGAAGCGCGTCGACTTCCGCGAACTGGTCAAGGATCTCGCCCGCGACTTCCAGACGCGGATCGAGCTGCGGCAGATCGGCGTCCGCGACGAGGCGAAGATGAAGGCCGACTACGGTGACTGCGGCAAGCCGGTCTGCTGTAATACACACATGGCCGTGATGCCGCCGGTGTCGATGCGGATGGCGAAGCTGCAGAAATCGACGCTCGACCCTTCGAAGATTTCCGGCCGTTGCGGACGTCTCAAGTGTTGTCTGCGATTCGAGCAGGACGTGTACGAGGATTTCCAGAGGCAGCTGCCGTCCGTGGGTAGCCGCGTCGTCACCCGCAAAGGACAGGGCAAGGTGCTGGCCCAAGAGATCCTGGCCCGTCGGTTGCTCATCGAGTTTGAAGACGGTCGCCGCCTGCCCGTGACTCAGGATGAAGTCTTAACCCGTTTGTAGCCCGGACGACGTCATGCAACAGCCCGGACTGATGGAAGTCGCACGACGCGACCCGCGCTTCGCCTACGAGGCGTACGAGTTCCTCTTCGAAGCGCTCGGCCACACGCAGCGGATGCTCGGCAAGACGCCGCCGGAACCGACCAAGACCGACGCCCCCGCCGAGCACCACGTCACCGGCGCCGAACTGATGACCGGCATCTGCGACCTGGCGAAGCGCGAGTTCGGCCGCATGGCCCGCGTCGTCTTCTCGCAGTGGGGAATCAATAGCACCGGCGACTGGGGCGAAATCGTCTTCAACCTGATTGAGGCGAATCTCCTCAGTAAGACCGACAACGACTCGCGGGATGACTTCCGCGACCTGTTCGACCTCGACGACGTGCTGGTGCGCGACTTCCGCATCGAGCCCGAGGAAGTGGAGGACTAGAGGGGACGCAGGATGCAGTTCGCACGGGCACGGCTCTGGATCGCCATTCTCGCGTTCGCGGCGTGGGTCAGCTGGCTCGGCTATCAGGCGTGGTCGCGCGGCCGCGACTACCCGGTCTTGTCCCACAGCCAGTTCCTCGTGTCGACGCTCGACGTGATCGCCGACGTCAAGGCGGGCCCCGATGAGCCGGCGGTATCACCTTATCCTCCGGATGCTGTTACGATCCGGCCCGACCCGATAGTGACCATCCGCCAAGTCCATTGGCCCGCGAGCGCGGCCGAATTGGTCGGGAAGACAATTAGGGTTGCGAATCTCGCGTCGAGCTTCGGCTATCGGGGCCCGGGGGAATACATCCTGCCTCTGGTCCGCGGCGAGGGAGCGGACGAGTACCGCGTCGCCTCGCTGCCACGTTCGCCGGGGTTCGACTCGTTCGCCTCGCCGCCGCACTTCATTTACCCGGTGACGCCGTTGACGCGGCGGCAATTGGAGGCGATCCCAAAATCCTATTAGGGAGCCGGCGGGGGCCAAAAATCGAACCCGTCCGACGCGGGGGCTGTCCAGTTAATTCGGGGCCGTGTAAGAAGATGCAACGGAGGACAGGCAGCCGCGGGACCGGTTCGGGCGACGCAAGCCGGTCGGTCGGGCCGTATTGTCGGAGGTGTGTATCATACCTATAGTGAACTGTTCGGGGTCGGTCCCTGCGCCCGCGTAGCTCAATTGGCAGAGCTCCGGTTTTGTAAACCGGCGGTTGTGGGTTCGAGTCCCCCCGCGGGCTTCGCGAGCCCCGCTCGGGCACAGACAATCGGGCAGATGGCAGAGCGGTCAAATGCACCAGACTGTAAATCTGGCGGACTTCGTCCTACGGGGGTTCGAATCCCTCTCTGCCCAATGAACGATTGCAGATTGCAGATTTTCGGTTGCAGATTTGAAGAAACAGTCGATCTTGGTGGGTTTGGGCGTCCACTGAAGGTCGCGGACCAGGTTCAATCTGAAATCTGCAATTTGAAATCTGCAATGAGGCTTGCGGGTGTAGCTCAACGGTAGAGCTCTAGCCTTCCAAGCTAGATGTTGCGGGTTCGAGTCCCGTCGCCCGCTGTGCTGTGATGGGGGAGCCCGCTGCTGTAGCTCAGTGGTAGAGCACTTCATTGGTAATGAAGAGGTCGTGGGTTCAACTCCCACCAGCAGCTTCTTTCGGCGTCGGCGGCCTTGATCCCGTGGGGATGCGGGCGCGGCCGACAAGTGCGAGTCGGTTTGAACTTTGACGGCGTCTCACCTTTGGAGGAGTGATGGCAAAAGACGTATTTGTGCGGAGCAAACCGCACGTCAACGTCGGGACGATCGGTCACATCGACCACGGCAAGACCACCCTGACCGCCGCGATCATGGCCCGGCAGGCCCATAAGTTCCCGGGCGGTAAGGCGAAGTCCTACGCCGACATCGCCAAGGGCGGGACGGTCCGCGACGAGAACAAGACCGTCACCATCGCGGTCGCGCACGTCGAGTACGAGACCGCCAAGCGCCACTACGCGCACATCGATTGCCCCGGCCACGCCGACTACATCAAGAACATGATCACCGGTGCGGCGCAGATGGACGGCGCGATCCTCGTCGTCGCCGCCAACGACGGCCCCATGCCGCAGACCCGCGAACACCTGCTCCTCGCCCGACAGGTCAACGTGCCGTACATCGTCGTCTTCCTCAACAAGATCGACACGGTCGACGACCCGGAACTGCTCGACCTGGTCGAACTCGAAATGCGGGAACTCCTGAAGAAGTACGAGTTCCCCGGCGACGATGTGCCGCTCATCCGCGGCCGGTCGGACATCGCCTACCGGAACCCGGCGGACGACAAGGCGTGCGAACCGATCGACAAGCTGATGGACGCCCTGGACAGTTACATCCCGACCCCCGAGCGGGCCGTGGACAAGCCGTTCCTGATGTCGATCGAGGACGTTTTCTCGATCAAGGGCCGTGGTACCGTCGGCACCGGCCGCGTCGAGCGCGGCAAGGCCAAGGTCGGCGACGAAGTCGAGATCATCGGCCTGATGAAGGCGCCGCGCAAGACGACGGTCACCGGCATCGAGATGTTCAACAAGACGCTCGACGAGGCGGTCGCGGGCGATAACGTCGGCGTGCTCCTGCGCGGCATTGAGAAAGAGCAGCTCGAGCGCGGGCAGGTCATCGCCAAGCCGGGTTCGATCACGCCGCACACGAAGTTCGAGGGACAGATCTACGTCTTGACCAAGGAGGAAGGCGGCCGGCACACGCCGTTCTTCTCCGGCTACAAGCCGCAGTTCTACTTCCGCACGACCGACGTGACCGGCTCGCTGGCGCTGCCGGAGGGCGTCGAGATGTGCATGCCCGGCGACAACGTCAAGGTGACGGTCGAGCTGCTGCCGGAAATGCCGATCGCCATGGAGGAGAACCTCCGCTTCGCCATCCGTGAGGGTGGCCGGACCGTGGGTTCCGGCGTGGTGACGAAGATATTGCAGTAGAAAGTGCGTAGTGGATGGTGGGTAGTGAGTAGCGAAGTGCTTGCATTTTCTATCCACTACCCACTATCCACTACCCACTTGCAAAGGGGTGTAGCTCAATTGGTAGAGCACTGGTCTCCAAAACCAGCGGTTGAGCGTTCGAGTCGCTCCGCCCCTGCTCTGCGAGCGTAGGCGAACGCAGGCCGGTCGACGGAGGCCGGTGACCCTGGGCAGGGGGCCAGGATGGCAACTGCGGGAGCCGAAACACCTCCCCCATCGGCCTGCTCTGGGAAGTAGGAATAGCCATGGCCGTAGCAGAAAAAAAACCGCCTGATAGCCAGACGCGAACTCCGGCAGGAAACCTGACCGTGGCGAGCCTGGCCGGAGCGATCTACGTCCTCGGCGGACTGGCGCTGGTGTTCCAGGGCGTCCCGTGGTTGTGGAAGACCGGCGTCGCGCCCTGGCTGGGCGAGAGTCTGCCGTTCGTCAACACGGCCGGCCTGATCACCGTGATGGTGTTCGCGGCCGTCGCACTGTTCGTGTTCGGGCTGACGCTCGTCGGGCCGAACCCGCCGGCCGGGTTACGGGCGGGCATTTTTACGGTGATCGTCGGCGTTGCGCTCGTCGCGCTATTGTCGGCGTGGATCGGCGGGCTGCTGGAGCGCTGGATCCTCACTTCGCCGGACGCCGCGATGGCCGGGCTGGGCCTGACGGCCGCGATCGGGGCCGGTTTATTGTTCTTCGCTTGGCGGATGTTCACCAAGTACTTGACGCCGAAAAACCTCGAAGCGTTCGAGGAGCAAGGCTGGTTCTCGTCGCTGCGGTACAAGCCGATGCAGGGGCAGCGCGTCCGCCGGGCCACCATGCTCGGCCTGCTGGTTCTGCTGGGTTGCGGCGTCTGGGTGCTCGTCCAGCACGGCACGCTGGTTACGGGTGCGGCCGATTGGGCGCTGCGAATTCCGTTCACGAACCGGGCGATTCCGCTGTTGCCGGACGTGGCGATCACGGCCCCGCTGCTGCTGGCCGTCGCCGCCTTCTGGTTTTCCTTCCGCGTCGTGAATTGGCCGACCTTCGCCGACTTCCTGATCGCGACCGAAGCGGAAGTGAACAAGGTCTCCTGGCCGACCCGCCGCAGCGTGATTCAGGACACGATCGTGGTACTCTCGACCGTGGTGCTAATGACCCTGTTCCTCTTCGCGGTGGACATCGCCTGGGGCAAGCTCTTGAGTTGGGGCCCGATCGGAGTCCTCCGCACGCTCGACACCTCGAACGCACCCGACGCGCAAAAGTCAGCCCGCCCACAGGATCAGGGTGAATGGTAATTCTCGCCCAACCTCTGTCATGACTGTCGAAATGCACGCCGAAAACGCGACCCACGTCACCGACCACGCGGCCGATTCGTCACACGAATTGCCGCCCCCGCTTCCGACGGACGCCGACCACGCGGAGGAACCGCCCCCGACACCGGTCGCGGCGCCGGAGCCTGCCGCGGTCGTCGCGCGAGCGGAGGAGATCGAGGCGGACCAGGAACCGCAAACAGCGGAAGCGCCCGACGAAGAGCCGCCGAGTGAACCTCCCGAAGCTCCGGCGGAGGCCACGCCCGCTCAGCCGGCGCCGGACGAGAGGAAGCACTGGTACATCGTCAAGGTCCAGAGCGGACGCGAGGAGTCGATCAAGGAGGCGGTCGAACGCCGCGTCAAGATCGAAGGGCTGGAAGAGTACTTCGGCCAGATCAAGATCCCGGTGGAGAAGGTCACCGAGCTGCGCAACGGCAAGCGGGTGGTCCGGTCGCGGAAGAAGTTTCCCGGCTACCTGATGGC
>DATJGQ010001107.1:0-3799 GCA_035494815.1 Gemmataceae bacterium | reverse complement strand
TCGGCGACGGTCGCGGCGACCGACAGGGCGCGTTCGCTCGGGTTCGGCCGGCCGGCCAGTGCGATCAGGAACTGGTCGGCGTTTTTCGCCGCGGCGCAGGTGGCCGCGTCGGGAATCCAACGGTCGCTCGCGTTCCGCGGGTCCCGCAGTGCCGCTGCGATCGCCTGGGCGGCCGCCGGGGTCGCCGGCAGGTCGGCGAGCGCCAGGAACGCCATGAGCCGCACCTGCGGGTCGGCGTCCTCCAGCAGGCCGGCCGCGAGCACGGCGGCCGTCGATTCGCTCGTCCGCGGCAGCACCTGGACAGCGTTGCGGCGCACTCCGGCCGACGGGTGTTTGAGGGCCGCGACCGCGACCGCCGTCGCCTCAGCGTTCGAGCCGTCGAGCGCGCCCAGGCCGTGGATCGTCCACAGGGCATGCGTCGCCCCGGCGTTCAGCCCGATTTCGTCCTGGCCGGGGGCCCGCGCCAGCGCGAAGAGCGCGGGCAGCACGTCCTTGTTGCCCCGCTCGACGAGCAGCCGCTGCGCGTGCCGCCGCCAGAACAGGTTGTCGTTCTTAAGCGCCTCGACCAGCTTCTGCGGCGCCGCCCCGGCCAGGGACAACCCGCCGGTCGCCGGCGTCTTATTCCGGCCGTAGACGATGCGGTAAATCCGCCCGTGCTGCTTGTCGCGCAAATCCGTCTGGTAGGCGGCCCCCCGCCCCGTCTGGAACCCGGCCGGCGTCGGGTTGTGCTGGACGATGAACGAGTACCAGTCGATCACCCAGACGTTTCCGTCCGGTCCGATCTCCGCCATGACGGGCGACGTCCACTCGTCGTCGCTCGCCACCAGGTTGAACGAATTCTTGGAGCGGAAATTTGCCCCGTCGCGGTAGTAGACGAAGGCCCCGGTCAGATGCCCGGTCGGGTCGCTGACGAAGCTGACCCGGTCCCAGTACTCGGGCGGATAGGCGCGGGCCGTATAGAGCGACGCCCCGGCCGCGGCGGTGTACCCGCCGTGGTGGTCCACCTGCCGCACCTTGTCCGTGGCCGGCTTGAACAGATGAGTGTCGGAGATCATTCGTAAGACGAGCGACGGTGCCCAGCCGCGGACCGCCTCGTAGTACCGGTTCGGGATCGGCATGTAGACGTTCGGGTTGCGGTTGGCCGTCGACCCGAAGACTATTCCCTCCTCCGACAGGCCCAGGCCCCAGGTGTTGTTGTCGGTGGACCGCAGGAACTCGAGCTTCTTCCCGTCCGGGGTGAACCGGAAGAAGCCCTGGCGGAAGCGGTGACCCTGGCCCCCAACGGTCAATTGGGAGTCGTTGTACCCCTGCATGGCCCAGACCCAGTTGTCCAGGCCGTACTGCATGTTGCTCACCTCGCCGTGTGTGTCCCGCAAGGACCAACCGCTGTGGACGATTTCGCGGATGTCCGCCTTGCCGTCCCCGTCAGTGTCGCGGAGGAATATGGTCTGCCCGGCGTCGAACACGAGCACGCCGTCGCGGCGGAACATGATGCTCGTCGGGATCGACAGCTTCTCGGCGAACGTCGTGATCTTGTCCGCCTTGCCGTCGCCGTCGGTGTCCTCGAGGATGACGATCCGGTCGTGCCCCTGACCGGGTCGCTGCAATTCGTGCGGGTAGTCGGTGGTCAGCGCGACCCACAGCCGGCCGCGCTCGTCCCAGGTCATGCAGATCGGCTTGCCGCCGCCCAGCAGCGTCTCGTCCGCGAACAGCTCGACGTGGAACCCCTTGGGCACCACCATGTGCTTGAGCGATTCGGCCGCCGGCAGCGGCCGCTGCATCAGGTGGAACGGCTGGCCCTGTGTCCCCCACTGCCGGCTGGGCGTGTAGTTGGGAATCTTCGGGCCCACGTCGTCGTACTCGAACGGCTTGACGTCGGTCCGCTTCAGCGTCACCTCCGGCACAGTGAACGGCCGGTCGAACGGGTTGGCGGCCCGGGGCGGCTCGTCGGCGGCGAGCGGCGTGAACGCGAGTCCGAGGCACACCAAGGCGGAACGGAGTCGCTTCATGAGGGGCAATCTCAAGAGGATTACAAACGATTGATGCTTTCGCCCGCCGGGGCGGGCCGTCATTTGAACACGCGCTGGACGAACAACCACAGGTCGTTCCGCCACTCGATTGGGTCGTGGGCGTGGCCGTCCACGTGCCAGACGTGCGGGACGTCCTTCTCTTTGAGATAAGCGTGCACGCCCTGGCTGATGCGGATCAGTCCGTCGCGCTTGCCGCAGGCGAGCCAGAGGAGCTTCAGCTTCTCCTTAGCGGCCGCTGGGTCCGGAACGAGTTGGGCCGGCGGCTTCGTGTTCGGGGCCGACGAGAACCCGCCAACCCAGGCGAACTTGTCGAGGTGCGCCAACCCGAAGTTCAGCGACTGACCGCCGCCCATCGACAGCCCGGCCAGCGCCCGGTGCTCACGGTCCGTCAGTACGGAGTAGCGACTTTCGATGGTCGGGATCACGTCGTTGAGCAGATCCTGCTCGAACGCCGCGAACGCCGGCGCGGAGCCGATCCCGCCCTGCGCCCGGTCGTCCTTCTGTGCCCGGCCGTTGGGCATGACGACGATCATGGGCACGGCCTTCCCGTCGGCGATCAGGTTGTCGAGCAGGACGTTCGGCTTGGCGAAGCGATACCACTCCGTCTCGTCGCCCCCGATGCCGTGGAGAAGGTAGAGCACGGGGTACTTCTTGTCCGCGGAGTACCCCGGCGGCGTATAGACGTTCATCTTGCGGGTCGTGCCGACGGACTTGGACTCGTAGGAGATCATCTCCAGCTTGCCGAGCGGCACGTCCTTGCGCTCGACGTCGATCCCGGCCGGCGGGTCGGGGAACGCGGGCACGTCGTCGGGGTTCAGCACGATCGGCGCTCCCCGCGGCGGCTGGCCGCCCCGGACGGCGGTCGGCGCCGTGGCGAACAGAAGCGGGCCGAACTCGTGCAGGCAGCGCCGCCACGTTAGCCACTCGTGCGCCGTGCCGGAGGACTCGTAGTAGACGTTCCGGATCCCGGCCTTTTGCAGCGCCTCGTGATATCCCTTGATGCTCTCGGTAATCCGCCCCTCGGCCGTGCCGACGCCCAGCCAGAGCAGGCGGACCCTCCGGTTGAACGCGGCCGCGTCGGCCATGACGCCGTTGTGGCTCGTCTTCGGATCAAACGGAGTACCGCCGAATCCGCTGCCGCCGCCGCTGAAGCCACCGAGGTAGGCGAACAGGTCGAGGTGCTTGAGCCCGATCTGGAACGTCTGCATGCCGCCCATCGACAGCCCGGCCATCGCCCGGTGGTCGCGGTCCGCGACCGTGCGGTAGGTCGCGTCGACCATCGGGATCAGATCGTTGACCATCACCTCCTCGAACGCTCCGAACATGCGGCCGAGGTCGCGGGGCGGCGCCGGCTGACCGGGCGCGGCCGGCCGCGGCGGGGCCGGGGTGATGGGCGGCTCGCCGGGCCGCCGCGCGTAGCCCTGTTCCATGACCACGAGCATGGGCCGCGCCTTCCGCTCGGCGATCAGGTTGTCCAGGATAAACGCCACGCGGCCCTGGTTCGGCCAGCCCCGCTCGTCCTCGCCGCCGCCGTGCTGCAGATAAAGCACCGGGTAGCGCGTGTCGCGGTCGGTGTCGTAACCGGGCGGGGTGTAGACGAAGACGCGCCGCCAGGCCTGCGTGGTCTTCGAATGGTACCAGCGCTCGCGGACCTCGCCGTGCGGCACGTCTTTCGGCAGGTAGTAATCGACGCCCTTCTCCGGGACTTCGATCCCGCTGGTCTGCTTGCCGGTGCCGTAGAACGTTTCGCTGGACGGGTCGTTGACCTC
>DATJGQ010001106.1:0-2547 GCA_035494815.1 Gemmataceae bacterium | reverse complement strand
TTCGCAACCGAAGAACAGACACAGCATCTTCTTCGAATGCGGCGTTGTAATCCGCCCACAGCGAGAAGGAAGCCCCCCTATCCGAGTTTTCACACGACTGGCCAGCCAACACACTCCCGACGCCGTGCACGTGCGTGCCGGATCTCCCGACACACACCGCCATCCCGCTCGGAACCGTCGCGCTAAATCCGTACTCGGCACTCGTCACAACTTGAGCCTTGGCAACACAGCCCCAACAAACGACGATTGCCACGGCAGCGGCAACTCGAAGGCCAGCGCGGAAGGCCGTCGGCTCTATTGGCATGCACTTGACCACGCCGAGAAGCGTTTCTGAACAGAATCTATTGTTGCCGCCACGTTATTTCGCCATCCTGGATCGCCCCCTGGTCGATGGAGCGAGTTATACATACCTCGCGTATCGCCCCCAAGAGTTGGAAGCAGTGCGAGGATAGACGATATTAGCGCGGTGTTCCGTTAACGGAAGGCCCGTTACGCGACCCGCCCGCCTCCCCTATCGGCACGGGGCGGATGAGCACTGGCCTTCATGGCCAGAGCGCGAGTTCCACGACTGCCCGCATCTGCATAGTTGACCGGTCGGGATCAGGCCCGATTGCGAGCGCGGCTCTGAGTCTGGTGGACGCATTCGCCGCGGTCGGCACAGTCACCAGGCTGGTGTCAGTCGGGCTCATATTCGCGGGGGCGGACTATAGGCGAACCGCGGCCAGGCAGCAGCCGCCACGGCCGGGTATTCGGAACATCATCCCCGTGAGGCGCGGAACTACTTTCCCGCGAGCAGCTTCAATTTTCTCAACAGAATCTGCGAGACCTGCAGCGACGCGTTGTTGCCGGTCGACAGCGTCGCGATCAGGTCGCCTGCCCGCGCTTGGAACGACGGGACGACGGTGCCGCCGGTCGGCCCGCCAACAGGGTCGCCAGCGGCGGGGGGCGCTACGTCCGCGGATCGAACCGAGACAGCAATCGCGTTTTCGATAACCATCGCGACCTGCATCGCCGCGGACCCGCCCTGAATCATGGCGTTCTTCAATTCGTCCAGTTCCGTGGAATCGAAGGCGACGCCGACCTTCGCAAGCTCTGCCGCCAATACCGCCGCGAGTGCCGCGGCGTCGTCCGCGCTGGATGAATCCACGGCAAACCATCCGCTCGCCGCTCTGGTGCCTCCGCGGCCAATCGCGACGACCTGGTAGTAGAACGGACCGACACCGGCCTGTTTGTCTCGATACGTGAGCGTGGTGGCGTCGAGGGCAGCCACTCGTGACGGCCGTTGCCGTGGATTCGGCGTCCGCCAGACCTCGTACCCCCCAGGCGCGCTCTTCACTCCAGACCACGAAAGGACGACGTCCGCTCCGCTCATGGTCGCCCGCCGGACGACGGGTGGGATGTACTCGAACCACGCACCGGTCGCTCGTGCGCCGCCCGCGAGAATCGCGATGAGCTGGTAATAGGACGGGCCGACGGCCGGCTGCGGGTCACGATATCCAAGCGTCGTGCTCGACAGCGTCGCGAGGACGGTTGGCTTTTGCTGCGGATTGGCTGTCCTCAAGACCTCGTAGCGGGTCGCGCCCTTGACGGCCCACCAGGAGAAATTCACGCCCGTCCCGTCGCCGGTCACGCCGGCAAACGTCGGCACCACAGAGGACGACGGTGCCGTTGACGTTTGCGCGTGGAGCCGGTTCGCGGCTGCGAACGTAACAAGGGCAGCGACGACCACGAATGGTCTCGCGCATCGCGGTAGACCTAGCGTCAATGAGCTGGGGCGCATACCTCGAGGACGGACGAGCAACCGTTTGCTTCGTCGCGCGTGCGTAGCATCTCATGATTCAACGGTCGGGCGCTCGTCCGGAGCGTCGGAGCAGGTAGACCGACGATGTCCCGCCGTGCATCCTGCCTCGGTGACCGCCTGGTCGGCCGGCGGAGTGCCTGTGAACGTCGTTTGACACGAAAAAAGGCGGGCCCGCTTCCTGGGTCCCGCCCTCTGCCCGCCTGAAGGCGGATACCACGTTGTGGCAGGCCGACCTGAAGGTCGGCCTGGCCGCTCGCTGACTACTCGACGTCGCCGCTGGCCGCTCGTCCTGCCATCGGCTCGTCGGTGTCGAACGCGTACTCTCCCGATCGAGGTCCATCTCGTCCTCGGTCGGCTGCGGCGGCGGCGGCGGCGGTTCGTCCGCCGGAATCCGCACGTGGCGGTAGAACTCGAAGCCGGTGCCGGCGGGAATCAGGCGTCCCATCGTCGATGGAGAGCGACGCCCGGAGAAGACGCTGGATCCCCGATCACAGCGCGATTCCATCGGCGCATCTCGCGCTGTGATCCCCAGCAGCAGCGGCTGCGCCGTCGCCGGACGGCCGCCCGCCTGAATCACGCAGGGCTCGTTCTCCGCAGTGTTCTGCTCCCGAGCCGAACCGGAACTTGTCCGTCTGCTCGTCGATCAGGAACTCGGTGTCGCCCACGTCCTCGATCCGCACCCACCGCATCATCTGCCGCGAGACGACCTCGACGTGCTTGTCGTTGATGTTGACGCCCGGTCGGCG
>DATJGQ010001105.1:0-5400 GCA_035494815.1 Gemmataceae bacterium | reverse complement strand
GCCTAAACGCGCTCGACGACCCGTCACACGTCCAGTTTCCACGGGTCCCGCATTTTCCGGCTCAGCATCGCGTTGACCTGCGAATCGTCCGATTGATGCTTGACCGGGTCCCACTTGAACTTCTTGCCGGTCCGCAGGGCGATCGTGCCGATGTGGCAGACGATCACCGACCCGCCGCCGACGATCTCACTTGTAATCGGCTTCTCGCGGCTGCGGACGCAGTCGATGAAGTTCTGCATGTGGTTGGTGGGCCGCGTCGGGTAGATCATCTTGGCATCCGGCTTGAGCGGCTCGGACAGCAGCTTGGCGTCGCTGGCGAGGAGGTCGCCGCGGCTGACGAAGATCTTGCCCTCTTCGCCGACGATCAACAGACCGTTCTCGCCCGGACCGATCTTCCGCTCCTGCCCGCCCCTGCCGCGCGGCGGCCGCCCATCTTTGTCGACGAGCGGCCCCGGGTCGCTGCCGCGACGACTGGAGCACAGCACTTCGGCACCGTTCGCGTAGGTGTACTTGAGCTTGAAGTCTTCGTGGCAGTTATAGCCGTCGCCCTTGCTGTAGGGCTCTGTGGCCTCCAGCCTTTCGACGGCGACCGGGCCACTACCGTCCATGCCGAGGGCGCACTGAGCGATGTCGAGGTGGTGCGCGCCCCAGTCCGTCATCTTGCCGCCTGAGTAGTCGTACCACCAGCGGAATTCGTAGTGGCAGTTCGTCTTTCCGTAACGGCCGCCCTGGCCGGTTGCCCGGTACGGCACCTTCGGGGCCGGGCCGAGCCACATGTCCCAGTCGAGGCCCTCGGGCACGGGCGTTTCGGGAATGGGCTCACCTTTCGGGTTATTCCCGATTCGGCATTCGATCGTTTTGATCTTCCCGAGACGGCCGTTAAGAACAAGTTCACATGCTATCCGAAACCTGCCGCCCATGACGGTCCGCTGCTGACTGCCAGTCTGGAGAACGCGGCCGGTCTCTTTGACGGCCCTCATCAGTGCGAGCGCCTCTTCGACCGTCAGCGTCAACGGCTTTTCGCAGTAGATGTCTTTGCCCTTCCGAAGCGCGTCGATCGCGACCAGCGTGTGCCAGTGATCCGGCGTCGCGATCAGGACCGTGTTAATGTCCTTTCGGTCGTTCAGTTCGCGGAAGTCCTTGTGCGTCGAGCAATCAAAGCCTCTATTCTTAAGAACTTCTTGACCATGTTTGAGATGGCGCGCGTCCACATCGCACAAAGCGGCGTACTCAATGTCTTTGACGTCCCTCGACTCACCGACAACTCCGAGTGACCGGCTCTGCGGACTGCCGACGCCGATGACACCCATCGTGATCTTGTCGTTCGCGCCGGCCGGCTTCTTGCCGGCCTCGTCCTCGACGGCGGCGATCAGTTCGCGGGCGTACCAGGTCGGGAGGCCGGCCGCACCAAGGGCGGTTAGCGACGCCCGAATGAAGCCGCGCCGGGAGAAGTTGCCACGCTGCATGGGGTCGCTCCTATGACGGAGAAAAACGGCGGGTCCGAGCGCGTATCTTACCATCGCCCGATCGCGACTGTCATTTCCCAACCCGGAAAAATCAGCCATTTCCAAAGTGGGGTCGCACTCACGGCCGGCAAAGGTTATAGGCCGCGGCACGGTCTAGTCCGCAGGTTCGGTGAGGATTCGGCGTCATGATCGGACGAAACTCTGTTTTGATCGGATTGGCGGTCGCGGTCGTCGCCCCGTCGGCTCCCGCTCAGATCTTCGGCAACGCGCCGGTCGCGATCGTCAACGGCGAGCCGATCCCGCGCAGCCTCTTTGACGACGCCTTCAAAGCGCGGCCGCCGGTGGTCACGCCGCTGACGGCCGCCCAGCAGCGACAAATCAAGGAGGCGATCGTCGCGCTACTCGTGGACGAAACGCTCGTCCGTCAGTTCCTCAAGAAGAACGCCCCGCCCGTCGAGCCGGCCGAGATCGCCAAGCAGATGGAGTCACTGCAAAAGGGGCTCGAGAGCCAAGGTAAGACGGTCGCCGAGTACTTCAAGGAGACGAAACAGACCGAGGCCCAGGTCCGCGCCAACATCACGCTCATGCTGCAATGGAACGCCTACGCCGCGCAAAAAGTAACGCCGGCCGAACTCAAGAAATACTATGCCGACTTCAAGGACTTCTTCGACAAGACGACCGTCCGCGCGAGCCACATCGTCCTCCGCATCGCGCCGGACGCGACGCCCGCGGATCGTGACGCGGCGAGGAAAAAGCTCGCGGACCTGCGGCAGGAGATTACCTCGGGCAAGATCACCTTCGCCGAGGCGGCGATGAAGCACTCGGAATGCCCGAGCGCCCCGAAGGGCGGCGACCTGGGCTTCTTCCCACGCAAATGGATGGTCGAGGAACCGTTCGCCAAGGTCGCGTTCGCTATGAAAGTCGGCGAGTTGAGCGACGTCGTCATTACCGATTACGGGTACCATCTGATTCAGGTGACCGACCGCAAGCCGGGCGACGCGACCACCTTTGAGGACGCCCAGGACGAAGTTCGCGACTGCTACATCGAAGAGATGAAGCTCGCCATCCTCGCCGACCTGCGGAAGTCCGCGAAGATCGAAATCAAGCTGCCATAACAATCATCACCAGCCCGAAGCGCAAGCGAGGGACCAGACCCTCCTCCCTCGCTTGCGCTGCGGGCTGGTAACGCCACTTGTCGCGTCACTTCCGCCGGATCGCTTCCGCCCGACGGATCTGCGCCGCGATGTCCGCACGGAGAGTTTCGAGCATCTGCTTTCGAGACATGCCTTTCAGGGTAGCCGGATCGCGCGGCGGGCCGTAGGCGACCCCCATCGTGCGAGTCGTCGGCGCGAGAAAGATGGGTGACGGCGTCGGCAACGCGCGGTGTCGCGACCACGCCTCGAACGGCCCCGCGACCCCGGCCGGCACGATCGGTACCGCCGCCCGCTCCAGCAACAGCGCGATCCCCGGCCGCAGCGCATGGAAGTTCCCGTCCCAACTCCGTTCGCCCTCGGGGAACACGAGTACCGCGTGGCCGGCCTGCAGCTTTTTGATGATGTTGCGAATCCCTTCCTTGCCGACGCCCTCCTGGTCGATCGGCACGACGTTCACCGTTTCGAGAAACTTCCGCTTGAGCGCGTTTTTGAACAGCGTCTTGCGGGCGAGAAAGGTCAGGTGCCGGCCGGCGCCGACGCCGACCAGTATCGGGTCCACGAAGCTCTCGTGGTTGGCGATGATCAGGACGGGGCCGCGGCGGGGGACGTTGCCGCCGCCGACGGTTCGCGCGCTGAACAAGAAGATCAGGAAGAACCCGCAGATTCGCGCGGCGAGCTCGTAGATCGCGGCGGCGAGGAGCCTTGGCATCGGCGGACTTCGGTTTCCATGCGCGCGACCACGTCGTCGAGCGTCAGGTGAGTGGTGTCGAGTACGACCGCGTCCGCGGCCGGCACCATCGGGGCGAGGTCGCGGCCGGCATCGCGCCGGTCACGTTCTTCCTGGTCGGCGAGGACTTTTTCAAACGTAACGTCGCGGCCGCGGGCGACGAGTTCGTGATGCCGCCGCCGAGCCCGTTCCCGCGGGTCGGCAACCAGAAAGAATTTACACCCGGCATCTGGAAATACAACCGTCCCCTGGTCGCGGCCCTCGCAGACCACGTCGCGGCCTTGCGCCGACTGCCGCTGAATCGGCCCCAGAAAGGCCCGCACCGATGGCAGCACGGCGACGCGGCTGGCAATGGCGCTGATTTCGGGCGTCCGAATCAGGCCGCTGATGTCGCCGCCGTCCAATCTCACGATTCCGGGCGGTGCTTCCAGACGCAGTGAATTCAGCCATTCGTGCAGCCGCGGTCCCTCGATCGGTTCCATCCCGTCGCGAAACAGCGCGAAGCCGACCGCCCGATACATCGCGCCGGTGTCGAGAAACTCGAAGCCCAGGCGGCGGGCCAGTGATTTCGCGGCCGTACTCTTGCCCGATCCCGCCGGACCGTCGATGGTGACAATCATCCGTCGCCGTCCCCGCGCAAACGACGGGCGAAACGCCGCGCGGGCGCTTCGCCCGAAGAGATGTCGGATTCCGTGGCTTATCGCCGCGGGTAAAGCGTCAGCGTCAGTTCCTCGCCCGGCATCAGCGTCCGCGACTGCGGAATGTCCGCGACCATCATCACCTGATATTGGATGTTACCCGGCGCATAAGAGACGGTCCGCGTCGTGCCCGGCGCCAGGGTATAAACCGTGCCGTTGATCACCGCGGTCATGTCGGTGAACCAGCTATTGACTAGCCGGACCCGGGCGTTGGTCGGCGCCATCGTTCCCGGCGGCGCGGCGGCGCTCGTCGTCGGGCCGCCGTAATACGACGTGCTCGAAGGCGGCTGCGGCTGAGGTTGGGCGTTGGCCCGGTTGCGGAAGTCGTCGACCGCTTGTTTGAGCCTGGCGTGCTCCTCCTTCATCGCGGCGACGTCCGACATCAGCTTGTTGACGGACACCATCGTGTCGGTCAGTTGCGACTGTTGCGCGGCCTGCCGGCTCTCGATGCGTTCGAGGATGGTGCGAATCGCCTTCAGGTCGTCCGCCGCGCTGGCCGGTTCGGCGGTCGTGCCGCGGGCCGCGGTCAGGCACAACCCGAGGGCACACACGAGCGGCCAGATCGTTCGACTTCGGGAGCAACGCGACATGGTGCAAAACTCCTCAGGGGCGAGTCGTTGACGTGCGGCAAATCTCTCCCATCAGGCTAAAAAACCAGAGTGCGGCGGGCAAGGACTTTCCCTCCCGGGAAAAATGACCCCGCAAAACGAAACACGCCCGCAGACATTCGCTGCGGGCGCGCTCGTTTGATCGCCTTTTTCGCGTTAGTTCTCTTCGTACTGCGCGATCCGGTTGACCGGCTCGTCCATCTCGTCCATCGACGGGTCGTCGTTGACGCGATACTGCATCAGGAACGCGTCCTCGCCGCTGTCCTCGTAGTAACCGCGGAGGACGCGGGTCGCTTTGAACGTCAGCGCCTTGAAGAACAGTTGGGCGCCGAGGTTCGTCTCGCGGACCGCCAGCGTGATCTTCGTGCGGCGGTGGCTCGACAGCTTGCCGATCAGCTTGCTCACCATTTGCCGGCCGATGCCGATCCGGCGGCAACTCGGGTGCACCGCGAAGTTCAGGACGTGTAGCTTCGTCTTGTGCAACTCGTAGATCATGAACCCGACGACTTTCTCGTTATGCTCGGCCACCATGCCGATGCAGTTCCGCTGCCGCAGACACGCCAGAAAGTCTTCTTCCGTCCAGTTGAACTCGAAACTTTCGTGCTCGATGCGGAGCACTTCGGGCATGTCGCGCCGGATCATCCAGCGGATGTGGACTTTGACCTGATCCTTCTGCGCGCGGCTCGTGCTCATTCCGCTCCTCCCCTCCCCCCACGAGGCGCGGCACCCCCGTCCTGGGGAGGCGGG
>DATJGQ010001104.1:0-2913 GCA_035494815.1 Gemmataceae bacterium | reverse complement strand
GCGGTTGCGGTACACGAGGTCGTTCCACTCGGGGATGATGTTGCCGAGCGGGCAGCCGTTGTGGCAGAAGGGGATGCCGCAGTCCATGCACCGCGCCCCCTGGACGCGGAGCCGCTCCTCGTCCATCGGGTGGTACACCTCATTCCAGTCGAGCAGGCGCAGCTTGACCTCGCGCCGGGCCGGCAGCTCGCGGGTGTATTCCTTGAAACCGGTCGGCTTACCCATTGAACGTATTCCTATTCGTCTTCGAGACGCTCACCGGCAATCCTCCCTCTCACGGTATTCGGCGACAGGATCGCGGTGAGGGTCTTTCTCCATTGCCATGACAGCGAAGTGTTAACCGGCGCGGGCCGCTGCCATCTCCTCGGGCGTCAACGTCAACACGGCCGAAATTCGCAACTGATCTTCGGGCGACAGGCCCGCGCGGAGCACCTGCCAGACTTGCCTCTGGCGGGCGATTTGCTCTACGCCGGTGAAACCGGACCACGCCAATAGCCCGCCTATTCGCTGCGGACCAGCCCTCTCGAATTCCAGGTCCGAATCCGGAAAGTGCTGACGCAGCAAGTCGGTTACTTGTCGAATGAACTCTTCCATCGAGTCACTCCCAGCGTGACGATTTCGCTTGACGCGTTGACGAGTTGCCGCGTTCGCTCCTTGACGAAATCGCCCTTGATTCCTTCGTACAGCCGCTGCCTCGACCATCGCTTGCGCAGTGCCTGCTCGGAGAGGAACCGGTGATCGTTGGACCAGAGCGCGATGACGTCGCCGAGCCATGCCCCGGCCTGTTCTTCTCTACCTGGCGGCACGATGTCGGCGAACTTCGCGAGCTGATACAGCCTGTCGATGTCATGCCGGGCATCGAACTCCGGGTCGATCATATGGCGATAGCCGCGGAGGATACATTCGGCCGCCAGACCGGCGACATAAGCCGCCAGCACATATCGACCGGAATCGTACAGCTCACGCGCGGCGGTCACATGCTCGGCCGCGGCGTCGCGATACGTTTCAGTCCTGGCTCGCTGCTCCGCCGTCGGCATGATCCCCGCGACCCTCGCTCGTAGCCGAACGCATCACCCGTTGTTTCCAACCCCCACGTCACTTCCGCCCTTGCGGACGCCGGCGTTGACCAGGGTTTCGGCCGCGGCGGCGTCGCCGTGGTCGGCGTCACCGTTCGTGTTCTGGGAACGGGCCAATGCCGCCGCGCGGGCCTCGATCTGGGCGCGCTCGGCGAGGACCCGCCGGTAGTCGTTCGGGATTACCTTAACGAAGTACGCCAGCTCGCTCTCCCAGTTGTCCAGCACCCCGCGGGCAATCGGCGAGTCGGTGTATTTGACGTGGTTCTCCAGCATGGTGCGGATCGTGTCGATGTCCTCGTCCGTGAACTTCGAGCGCGGCTCCAGCGAGACCATGTCCTGGTTGCAGAGCTTGTCGAAGTCGCCGTAGTTGTAGACGTAGGCGATCCCGCCGCTCATGCCGGCGGCGAAGTTGCGGCCGGTGGGGCCGATGACGACGACGCGGCCGCCGGTCATGTACTCGCAGCCGTGGTCGCCGCACCCCTCGACGACCGCGTGGACGCCGGAGTAGCGAACGCAGAACCGTTCGCCCACGACGCCGCGGAGGTAGACCTCGCCCGCGATCCCCCCGTAGCAGATCGTGTTGCCGGCGATGATGTTCTGCTCGGCCTTGAAGCCCTTGTCGAGCGCGGCCTTCGGCGGGAAGACGGCGATCCGCCCGCCGGAGAGGCCCTTGCCAAGGTAGTCGTTGGCGTCGCCCTCGAGCAGAAGGGCGATGCCGCGGGCGAGGAAGCAGCCGAAGCTCTGGCCGGCCGATCCGTTGAACTTGAAGGTGATCGTGTCTTCCGGGAGCCCGGCGTGGCCGTGGAGCTTGGCGACCTCGCCGCTGAGGGTCGTGCCGACCGTGCGGTTCGTGTTCTTGATCGGCAGCTCGGCATGGACCTTCTTGCCGTCGTACAGGGCGGGCTTGGCCAGCGGGATCAGGTTCGTCTGGTCGAGGGAATGCTCCAGCCCGTGGTCCTGCTTCTCCTCGTTGTGGAGCTGGTACTTGCCCAGCATCGGTTGCGGCTTGTGCAGGATCGCCGAGAGGTCCACGTAGCGAGCCTTCCAATGGTTCGACAGGTCGCCGAACTCCAGCACCTGCGTCTGGCCGATCATCTCCTCGAACTTGCGGAACCCGAGCTTGGCCATGTACTCGCGGACCTCCTCGGCCACGAAGAACATGAAGTTGATCACGTGCTCGGGCCGGCCGGCGAACTTCCGGCGCAGTTCGGGGTCCTGCGTGGCGACGCCGACCGGGCAGGTGTTCAGGTGGCAGACGCGCATCATGATGCACCCGCTGGCGATCAGCGGGGCGGTGCTGAAGCCGAACTCCTCGGCGCCAAGCAGCGCGCCGACGACGACGTCGCGGCCGGTCTTAATCTGCCCGTCCGTCTGAAGGACGATGCGCCCGCGCAGGCCGTTGAGCACCAGCGTCTGCTGAGTCTCGGCCAGGCCCAGTTCCCACGGCAGGCCGGCGTGCTTAATGCTCGTCAGCGGCGAAGCACCCGTGCCGCCGCCGTCACCGCTGATCAGGATGTGGTCCGCCTTGGCCTTGGCGACGCCGGCCGCGATCGTGCCGACGCCGACCTCGCTGACCAGCTTGACGCTGACCCGCGACTGCGGGTTGGAGTTCTTCAGGTCGTGGATGAGCTGGGCCAGGTCCTCGATCGAGTAGATGTCGTGGTGCGGGGGAGGCGAGATCAGGCCGACGCCGGGCGTGCTGTGGCGGATCTTGCCGATGTACTCGTCCACCTTGTGGCCGGGGAGCTGCCCGCCCTCGCCGGGCTTGGCCCCCTGGGCCATCTTGATCTGCAGCTCGTCGGCGTTGACGAGGTATTCGGTCGTGACGCCGAACCGG
>DATJGQ010001103.1:0-12342 GCA_035494815.1 Gemmataceae bacterium | reverse complement strand
GCTCACGCGACCCCGCTCGCCAAGACTCTACGGGATCAGCGCGAACAGCGCCACGATCGTCCCCGCTTCGGTGAGGCCGCCGGTCAGGCTGAGTTCGAGCGGGTAACAGAGGTACGGCACCGGATCGCCCGGCAGACACTTGCCGTAGTTGGTGTCGAACCGCTGGCACGGCCGCACGCCAAAGTTGTAGGGCAACAGCGCGAAGTCCTTAAAGAAGTAGCCCACCGAAACGAACGGCTGCAACGGCCCGGCCTCCCAGCCGTATCGCTCGGCGTTGAGTTCTTCAAAGTAGAGCCGGTGGTGCGTGATATACGCCGGCTCGACGAGCCGCGTGGTGGGCGCGTGCTTGCGGCCCGTATACGTGATTTCCGGCAGCATTCCCTTGTAACCGCCGAGTGGCCCGGACTTGTCCGGGGGTACGTCGACCCGAGTCGGGGGCAGGTCGCGCGGAATCAATGCGAACGGCGAATCCGCCGGAACCTCTTGGATAATCTCTGCATTGACTTGGCGTTCGGTCTGGAGCGAGAAAACCAGCTCGGGGGGCGGCAGTTGCAGGCCCCGCTTGAGCGTTGCCTCGACCGATTTCGGAAGAGTCGCGGAATCACCCGACGCCGGCGGTTGCGGCTGTTGCCCGGCGACTTGCTGTACGGACGGCTTTTTTGCAGGCGCTGCGGTGGAAGGGCGCTGCAAGGCGGCCGGAGGTTTTGGCTGCGGAGCCGGTTCTTTTTCGAAATACAGCGTCCGCGGCGGCGCGGCCGATTGTTTGGCCGACGGCAACAGCGGTGGCGGTGGTGGAGGAATGACCGTCGTGGTTGGTTGCTGAGTCACCTGCTGTGGGAGCGGAACGAGCGGCGCGGGCGATTGGGCGCCGGCGCGGCCCGCGAAGAAACCGGCCGCGCAGGCGAGTGCGAGCTTAGCGGTCGTCCGCCGTCCCGTAATCCGCGGAAGTGTAATTCGGCGCTTCCTGCGTGATAAAGATGTCATGCGGATGACTCTCCTGCACCGACGCGGGGCTCACCTGGATGAACCGGGCGCGGGTGCGAAGCTCCTCGACGGTCCGCGTGCCGCAGTATCCCATGCCGGCCCGCAGACCGCCCACCAACTGCCCGACGAACGGCGCCAGCGTCCCCTTGTAAGGGACGCGGCCTTCGACCCCTTCCGGCACGAGTTTCTCGGTGGGCGTTCCCTTTTGCTGATACCGCTCGCTGCCGCCGGCCCCCATCGCCCCGAGCGAACCCATGCCGCGATAGACCTTGAAGCTACGGCCCTTGAAGATGATCATCTGCCCGGGGCTCTCCGCGAGACCGGCGAACAGGCCGCCGATCATGACCGCGTGTGCCCCGGCCGCAATCGCCTTCGTAATGTCGCCCGAGTAGCGGATGCCGCCGTCGGCGATCACCGGCACTTCGTTCGCCGCGCCCTTCACGGCCCGTTGCACGGCAGTGATCTGCGGCACGCCGACGCCCGAGACGACCCGCGTCGTGCAGATCGAGCCCGGCCCGATGCCGACTTTCACCGCGTCCGCACCGGCCGTGACCAGCGCCTTCGCCCCCTCCTCGGTGGCGACGTTGCCGGCGATCAGGTCGATCGTGAACCGGCGTTTGAGTTCCTTAACCGTCTCCAGCACGTTCTGGCTATGGCCGTGTGCACTATCCACCACGAGGACATCGACCCCGGCCCGGATCAGCGACTCCGCCCGTTCGAAGTCGCGGACGCCGACCGCCGCCCCTACCCGAAGTCGGCCGCGGCCGTCTTTACAGGCCTGCGGGAAATTCGCCAGCTTATCAATGTCCTTGATCGTGATTAACCCTTTCAGTCGGTATTGATCGTCTACCAGGAGAAGTTTCTCCACTTTATTTCGCATCAGGATCCGCTCGGCCTCCTCGAGCGTCGTATCCTCCGGGGCCGTAACCAGCCCATCTTTCGTCATCACCTCGGCGATGCGCTGATTGTTGTCGGTGAGGAAGCGAAGGTCGCGTCGGGTGAGGATGCCCTTGAGGAAGCCGTTGACGATGATCGGCACGCCGCTGACCTTGTACTGCTCCATCAGCCGACGGGCATTGCCGACCGTCTCGTCGGGCGGGAGTGTGACCGGATCGGTGATGATGCCGTTCTCACTCCGCTTCACTTTGTCCACTTCACGGGTTTGCAGCTGGATCGACATATTCTTGTGGATGATGCCGATGCCGCCTTCCTGGGCGAGCGCGATGGCCAGGTCGCTTTCGGTCACCGTGTCCATCGGCGACGAGAGAATAGGGCAATTGAGGGAGATGTTGCGGGTGAGTGAGGTGCGGACGTCGGCCTCGCGGGGCAAAACGTCGCTGTAGCCGGGTTCCAGGAGGACGTCGTCGAAGGTGATGCCGTTGTATGCGATGCGGTCGATCATGGGGCCTCCCGGGAAGTGAGTACGCATATTGTACCGGTGGCGACCCGAGCCGGTAACGGCGACCGCCGGGACGACTCCCTACCGCCGGGCGGTTTTCGCTCCACCGCCAGCTGAGCGGGGAAGCAATCAAGGACGAGAATGAACTTCATCGACCACGAATCGCCGCAGAAATTACGCGGCGGTTATTACACCGAGCCGGATATTGCCGCGTTTCTGACCCGCTGGGCGCTGGCGCGAGGCGCCAAGCGGATACTTGAGCCGTCGTGTGGCGACGGCGTTTTTCTCGAAGCGATCGCCCGGCTTCACCACGGCATCGTCGAAGGCGTCGTCGGCTTCGAACTCGACCCGGTCGAGGCGAAAAAGGCTCGCGGCCGAATCCGTGCCGCGAAGGACATCGCTTTTCAGGTTAACGCGACGGACTTCCTGCGGTGGTTCGTCTCCCGCGCCGTCGACGACCCGGCATTCGATGCCGTGGTCGGGAACCCGCCGTTCATTCGCTACCAGTACCTGGAAGCCGGTCAACAGGCGTTAGCCGAGCAAACGTTCGCGAAATATGGCCTTCGGTTCACCAAGCACACTAACGCCTGGGTGCCGTTCGTCGTCACGTCGCTGGCGCTGCTACGTCCGGGCGGTCGGCTCGCGATGGTCGTGCCGGCGGAACTGCTGCACGTGCTGCATGCGAAATCGCTTCGTGACTTCATTCTGGGCGAATGCTCCCGCGTGTTGGTGATCGACCCGGAGCAGATCTGGTTTAGCGAAACGTTGCAAGGGATCGCACTGTTGCTGGCCGAGAAGCGAGACGGTCGGCCGGGTCCGGCGTGCATCGCGATCCGGCCCGTCGCCGATCGACGGGAACTCCTCCGGCCCGCGGCCGAGTTTTTCGACCGTGGCGAGTTTTTCCCGGCTTCGGTCCTCAACGGCAAATGGATGGTCGGTTTACTTACCTGCCGGGAGCGCGAGTTAATCGCGAAGCTGGAACGGTCGCCGCGCGTCGCCCGGTTCGCCGAGGTGGCGACGGTCGATGTCGGGATCGTCACCGGCGCGAACGATTATTTCCTGGTGCCCGACACCGTGGTCGACGAATACGGGCTGCACCGCTGGGCTTATCCGATGTTCGGCCGCAGCGACCACGTTCGCGGCGTGATCTACGATCGGGCGAGCCATGACGAAAACAAGCGGCTCGGATTGCCGACCAACTTCGTCTGGTTCGGAGACGCCCGGCTCGAGGATCTCCCGGCGGGTCCCCGGCGGTACGTTCGCTCGGGCGAGGCGGTCGGTTTGGCGGAGCGTTACAAGTGCCGCATCCGCACGCCCTGGTACAACGTGCCGTCCGTGTACGCCGCCCCGGTCGGAATGCTGAAGCGCTGTCACCATTTTCCCCGGCTCGTGCTCAATTCCGCGAACGCTTTCACGACGGACACCGCGTACCGAGTGAAGGTCAAGCGGGGCAGGGCGGCCGACCTCGTCGCCTCGTTCGTTAATAGCCTGACCGCACTCACTAGCGAACTCGAAGGTCGACACTACGGCGGCGGAGTGCTCGAACTGGTGCCGTCGGAAATCGAGAAGCTGTTGCTGCCCGTCGGGCGGCAACCGCCGGGTGCGTTGAAAGACTTGGATCGGGCTGTTCGCGAACGAATGGCCGCGGAATCGCTGCTTGCCCGGCAAGACGAGCGATTGCTGAGCCCCATCGGCGTTACGAAGCAGGAGTGCGAGTCACTGCTGTCGGCGTGGCACCGGCTCCGCTCGCGGCGGCAACGAACGAAAACGAGGAATTAGCGAGCGGCGGGGTTCATCCCCGCCGGGGAACAGTCCCCCCCGACAAGGGTGAACCCGCCGCTCGCCATTTCGCTTGCGCCTATCGATCGCCTGACGCCATCGTTTCCATCCGATCGAGTTGGTCGCGGTGGCCGAGCACGATCAATGTGCTGCCGACTTCGAGCACGGTGCTTCCGGAAGGGTTGGACACGAGTTCGCCATCCGCCCGCTTAATCGCGACGACAGTGACCCCCAACTCCTGGTGCACCCGCCGCTCGCCCAGCGACTGACCGACGAGGCCGGAGCCGGACTTCAGCGTGATTTCTTCAATTTGCATCTCCAAGTAATCCGACCGCGTCGCGAGTTCGATGAAGTCAACGACGGTCGGTCGAATTACCGCCTGGGCGAGGCGGAATCCGCCGGTCACGTACGGCGACACCACGTGATTTGCGCCGGCGCGACGGAACTTCACCTCGGCACCTTCCTCTTCGGCACGGGCCACGATCGCCAGTTTTTCGTTCATGAGTCGGGCGCTCAGCGTGATGTAAAGGTTCTCCGCGTCGGAGGCGACGACGGCGAGCAAGGCCTTCGCGCGCTCCACGCCCGCGTGCCGGAGCACAGAATCCGAGGTCGCATCGCCGTGCACGTAAACGCCGTGCCGGCCGCCGAAGTCCTCCAAAAGCTCCTCGTTCCTCTCGATGACGACGTAGGGCAGGCCTTGGGCTTCAAACTCCTTGCAGACGTGTCGCCCCATTCGGCCGAGGCCGCAGACGATGGCGTGGTTGCGCATGTCGGCCAATGTGCGTTCCATGAGTCGCCTCCCAACGTCTTCGCGGAGTTCGCCGGAAACGACCGCGCGGATCATCTCCATCGCCACGTAAAGCAAGGTAAACACGCCGGTCAACGAGAGCACGATCGTGAACGCCCGCCCGGCCGGCGAGAGCGGGTGCACTTCCTGATATCCGACCGTGGTCAGAGTGATCACCGTCATGTACAGCGCGTCGAAGACCGACCAATTGCCTTCGATGACGCGATAGCCGAGTGTGCCGACGAGGAGAAAGAGCGGGGGGACGAGGATCAGGAACAGATGGCGGCGCGGCAGCACGACGGTCCCCGGGCGGTCAGGCGGCGGGTTAGGTAGCGATTGTGTCCGAACCGCCTGCGCGTGCCAAGAGCTTTTGCCGGGCCTGGTCGAAGATCGCGAGAAGATGGTCGCGCGACTTGGGCAGCGCAAAACTGGCTTCGCCCTCGATCCATTCGCGGGCGCGCCGCAAGTGCCAGTCGAGGAACCGCATCGCCGCGGCGTCGACGAACGGTGCGAGCCCTTCGACCTCGACGTAGACGGGCGAGGTGTGCGCGATCAGCCGGCCGCCCACGAGGGCACGGGCCGCCACCCAGCCTCCGTCAGGCAAGTCAATGGCGACTTCGTCGAAGCCGCAACCGTCAGGGAGCTGGACCGAACCTGCGCTCCCTGACGGTCGCGGCTCCGATAGCACCTCCCCATTTGCCACCAGGGTGACCCGCTCGACAAGCGTTGGATCGCCGACGCCGAACCGCACCCGGACTTGCGGCGTGTCGGCCGGACAACGAACGACGCCGCCCAGCCCCTGGCCGTTGACTTCGAGCCGCAGAAACGGCCCCCCGGTGACGATCGTCCGCCCCGCGCGAACGGCTTCGATCCAGTCGGCGAGGCGGAACGGTTGACCGGCGTCGAGGCGGGCGTAGGTCCGCGGCTCTCCGAGCGGCGTTCGATTACTGTTCTTCGCACTCGCGCCGACCACGGGGACGCGAACCCCCGCGTTGAGCAGGTGGTACCAGCCGCGAAGGCAGTGAGACGAGCCGAGATTGAGTTCCAGCGCGTCGATCTCGGCGAGGATGACGTCGGCGAGTGCTTCGCCGGCGTGACCGGTCTTGGGGTCGAACGCGTCCGCCCAGATCGCCAGCCCGCGCTTGCGGTGGCACTGGCCGCACCAGTCGGCGAGCGACCAGTCGTCGGTCGCGTCGGGGCCGCCGAATGTCAGCGGGTAGACGACCCGATGGCTTTGGAGCAGTGCCAGCTTGCCCAACACCGGGTGCGCGTTGAGCGTGCCCACGCAGACGGCGGTCCCGTCGCGCTCCAGACAGGCCTGCTGAGCGCAGAATGCTGTCAGGTTCGGATATGTGGAATAGCTTTGCCCGTCGTCGGCGAGTACCGGAGTTTCTCGAACGAGCAGGTGCACGACGGCCAAATCCTCGGCCGCCGCTTCGAGCAAGGCGGCATGCGGCGAGACGGCGTGGGCTCGCGTGTCGCCGGCGAACCAGCCGGCCGCCCGCAAGTCGGTCTCTCGCTCGATCACAAACCGCAGGGAGAGTTTCCCGGCCGGCAAATTTACGGCCTGTTGCAGCGGCCGATACTCGGGGCCTTTGCGGACGGCGACGGTCAACTCGCCCGGCGGCAGGGCGATCTCGCACGTGCCGTCGATGTACGCCCACCGCTCGCCGCAGATCGTGACGTCGCCGCCGACCGCTTCGCCGCGACCGACCGGAAACTCGCGCGCATGTCCGAATGGCGCGTAATAGTTCCCGGCCGCGTCGGTCACCCGCAGTCGCACCGGCGTCGGCTGGCCCGTGGCCGCGTCGTTGACCCGGATATGGACGGTTTGCAGGTTCATCTGGCGTGCAGGATGACGTCGAGCGGCTTGGTCGGCCGGACGGTGATCGACGGCAAGGGCGGGATCGGCTCGTTCGACGTCCTCTCGAAATGGAAACGGCGGGCGACCTCCGCGAGCACGAGCACTGTCTCCATCATGGCGAAGGTGTTGCCGATGCAGATCCGCGGCCCGCCGCCGAACGGGAAGTAGGCGTATTTCGGCAAGTCTTTCGTCGAGCCGTCGAGCCAGCGGTCGGGGCGAAACTCATCGGGTTTGGCCCACCAGCGCGGGTCGCGTTGAACTACCGACTGCGCCATGAATACCGTCCAGCCTTTCGCGACGGCGTAACCGCCGACGGTGACGTCGCGGATGGCCTCGCGGCCCAAAACGTATGCCGGCGGGTGCAAGCGCATCGATTCGAGGATGACCGCCTCGGCGTATTTCAGCCGCGGCACGTCGTCGACCGTGGGCGGCCGGTCGGAGAGCACATTCCGAATTTCCCTCACCAGTTGCTCCTCGACCGCGGCGTGTTGACAGAGCAGGTACCAGCCCCAGGAGAGCGCGAGCGCCGTGGTCTCCTGGCCGGCGAGGAAAAGTGTCATGACCTCGTCGCGGAGTTGAGCGTCGGTCATGCCGGTGCCGTCTCCTTCCTCGTCGCGCGCGTGCAACAAGAGCGACAGCAGGTCGGTCCGGCCGGTCACGCCCTCCTGCCGTCGCTGGCGAATGTACTTGTAGATGATCTCGTTGAGCCGCCGGCTCACCGCCCGCATCTTGAGGTTTCGCGGCGTCGGCCAGCCGAGCGGGAAGCGGATGAGGCTGGAAAACCGCGAGTTGAACAGACGGATCGATTTGGCGAGCTGCTCGCGGACCACCGCGGCGTCACCGCCGGACTCGTCGGCGTCGAAGAGAGTTTTGGCGGCGATGCGGAGCGTCAGGCCCATCATCTCGGCGACGAGGTCGCGGCGATCGCCGTCGCGCCAGCCGGCCAGCATGTCGCGGGTGTGGTCGATCATGACGCGGCCGTACTCGCGGATGCGGTCGCGATGAAACGCCGGCTGGGCGAGCCGCCGCTGCCGCAGCCAGAATTCGCCCTCGCTGGTCAGCAGTCCGTTGCCGAGCAGCTGCCGGGTCATCTGCAGGCCGAAGTGTTTGATGAAGTCGCGGCTCTTAGTAAGCAGCACTTCTTCGATCGCGGCCGGGTCGCTGACGAGGAGGATTTTTCGGAAGCCGATGCGGAGGGGGACGAAGTCGCCGTGCTCGCGGGCGCAGCGGGCGAGGAATTCGAGCGGCCCCGCGCGGAAGTCGCTCAGATGGCCCGTGATCCAGCGCGCTCTCGGGCCGGGGGGAAGCGTGGCGGTGGTGGGCATCGACTACCGATAATAGCAAATTCGATTCGCGACGCTTCGGAGAAGCGTGGAGTGCGACCTCGCCCCTGCGCTTCTGCGAAGCGTCGCTAACCGATTCTCTCCCGTGCACCCACTTGTTGAAAGATGGCACGCAGCGCTTCGACCGCCTTCGGGAATAATTCCGGCCCTGTCACGCCGCCGGTCGGCCCGCCGCCGAGTAAATGCGGTTCCAGCGTCGCAAACCCCTCATAACCGCGCTTGACCGCGTCGGCAAGACTCTCAGGAATTCGCCCGTGCCCAGTGCCCGCCAGTCGACCGTGCTCTTCCCCTTTGACCCAGTCCTTGATGTGGAAGTGCACGACGCGGGCTTTCGTCTTTTCCCAGCCCTCGATCGGGTCGTAGCCGCAGAACACGAAGTTCGCCGCGTCGTAGACGGCGCCGAATCCCGGGCCGGTGAACCGGTTCAATATGTCGGCGCAGCGATCCGGCGAGTCGCCGTAGATGCGATGCTCGTTCTCGTGCACGAGTCGGACGCCGGCTTTCTCCGCCCGACGGACCGTCTCACCGATGCGGGCCATTACCTCGTCGCGATACTTCGGCCAGTCGGCGTCGGACTTGCCTTCGGCCGGGTAGTAGCTGAATACGCGGATGTTCGGCGTGCCGAACCGCTTGGCCAGTTCGACGGCTCGGTCGAACTTCTGAAGATGCGGCTCGAACGGCTCGTCGATGCGAATCTTGCCGATCGGCGAACCGATCGCGCTGAGTCCGATCCGGTTCTTTTTGAGCAGCGATTGAAACTCGTCAATCTGATGATCGCTGAGCGCGAGCACGTTGGTCTTGAGAATGGACCGGAACTCGATGTGCCGGACGCCGCTGGCGAGCAGGACGTCCACCTGCTCCTGCGGGTCGGCGGAGATTTCGTCGGCGAACGCGGACAGCGTGAACATGACGAGTCCTCGTTGAGCGTTTCAGTCGTCGTGAATCACGGTCAGTTTAACTTTGTCGGCGACGAATGTCTTCTCGCCGTGTTTGGCGAAGCGGATTCTCAGCCGCCGCATGTAGCCTTCGCCAATGACGCCGGTGATCTGGCCGCGGCCGTACATGCCGTGCTCGACGATGGCGCCGGCCGCGTAACCGTTCTCGTCCGGTTTGGGCGGGGCCGCCGGCCGTGGCTGAAAGCCCGCGTCGTGCCAGCCGTCGTCCGCGGCGGCGTGACCGCCGCGCCACTGGTCGGCGGGCGCGCCGCCGCTGTGGTGGCACAAGTCGATCGTCTCGACGCCGTCTTCGCGCGGCAGTTCGTCAAGGAACATGCTCGGCACCGCGTACAGCGCCTGCCCGCGGAACTCTCGCAGCCGCGCGTGGCAGAGGTACAGCTCCTCCTTCGCCCGTGTCATGCCGACGAAACAGAGTCGGCGTTCTTCCTCGACGTCCTCCTCCATTGCCAGGCTCCGCTCGTGCGGCAGCAGGCCCTGTTCCACGGCGAGCATGTACACCACCGGGAATTCGAGGCCCTTCGCGGCGTGCAGCGTCATGACCGAAACGCAATCCTGCCGCTCATCCCAACTATCGGTATCTGCGGCGAGCGCGACCTGCTCGAGGAAGTCCGCAACGGTCCGCGACGGGTCCTCGGCCGCGAACTGGCGTGCCGCGGTAATAAACTCCTCGATGTTCGCTAAGCGCTCCTCGTCCTCCTCGGTACCGCCTTTCTTCAGCATTGCCCGATAGCCACTCTTCTCCAGCACCAGCCGGATGAAGTCTTCGGGCGGGTCTTCCAGGTGAGCCTGGAGTTCCTGCATCATCATGTAGAAATCGCGGAGTCCGGTCACCGCCTTGCCGCGCATCTGCGGGATCTTCGTCACGTCGGCGCACGCGGCGAGCAACGGCATCTAGCGCGGCTGGGCGTAGTCCCGCAGGTACCGCAGCGACACGTCACCGACACCGCGGGGCGGCTCGTTGACGATTCGCAGGAACGACAGATCGTCCTGCGGATTCACCAGCAGCCGCAGGTACGCGAGGATGTCCTTGTTTTCCTTGCGTTCGAAGAACGCCAGCCCGCGGACGATCTGGAACGGCACGCCGTGCCGGACGAACGCCGATTCCAGCGCCCGCGACAGGGCGTTGATCCGCAAAAAGATGGCGAAATCGCGATAGGGC
Source organism: Gemmataceae bacterium (assembly GCA_035494815.1). GTDB lineage: Bacteria > Planctomycetota > Planctomycetia > Gemmatales > Gemmataceae > DATJGQ01. The sequence continues at coordinate 2,071 of DATJGQ010001103.1, read as the reverse complement.
CGGCCCTCTTTCACGTGGGCGCGTTTGATCCGCTGGACGACCTGCTCCGCCTCGTCCAGGCCAGTGTCGAACGTCAGGTCGCAGACCGGCTGACCGTACGGGTTTTCCGTGACGAGCGTCTTCGGCTTCCGCTGCTTGTTATGCGCGATCAGCGAATCGGCCGCGGCGAGGATCGCCTTGGTGCTGCGATAGTTCCGCTCGAGCGTGATCACCCGCGCGTTCGGAAAATCCCGCTCGAAGTCGAGGATGTTCTTGATGTCCGACCCGCGCCACTTGTAGATCGATTGGTCCGGGTCGCCGACGACGCACAAGTTCGACTGCTCGATCGACAGCCGGCGAGCCATTTCGTACTGGGCCTGATTCGTGTCCTGGTACTCGTCGATCAGGACGAAGCGGAACCGGTTGTCCAACTCCGACCGTAGCTCCTCGTCGTGTTTGAGGGCGAGCGCGGGGATCAGCAGCAGGTCGTCGAAGTCGAGCGCATTCTGCGCCCGCAGCCGCTTCTCGTACTCGTAATAGACCCGCGCAACCGTCTGGCTCAGAAAGTCGTTGGCTCTTTGCTCATATTGTTGCGGCGTCAGAAGCTGGTTCTTCGCCTTCGAGATCGCGCCGGAAATTCGGTCGGGCGTGAAGCGGACGTTGTCCATGCCGATGGCTTCGAGCGCCTGCTTGGCCACCTTCCGCCGGTCGTCTTCGTCGTAGATGGTGAAGTTCTTGCCGAGGTTGACGCGCTCGGCGTGCTGCCGCAAGAGCCGGGCCCCGAGGCTGTGAAACGTGCTCACCCAGACGCGGCTGTTCGGGACAAGCGCCTCGACCCGCTGCCGCATCTCGCCCGCGGCCTTGTTGGTGAAGGTAATGGCAAGGATGTTCCACGGCCGGACGCCCTGCCGCAACAGCCAGGCGACGCGGCGGGTGATGACTCGCGTTTTGCCGCTGCCCGCACCGGCGAGAATCAGCAGCGGCCCCTCGAAGTGCGTTACCGCCTCTTGCTGGGCGGACGTCAGGTCTGCGAGCAGTTCGTCGGGAGCGCCGGCCATTGGCCCGCTGCCTTGCGGCATCGTAGACTCTCCTCTAGGCGGTTTCGTTCCGTGGTCGTCATTGTACGTCCGGCCACGGGGCGGGCCGAGGGGCGTCGCCAATCATGCCTGACATCGTCGGCATCGGTACCGACATCGTCGAGTGCGTCCGCATCCGCAAAATGATCGACCGCCACGGCGAGCTGTTCCTCGCCCGCGTCTTCACGGACCGGGAGGTGCGCTACTGTCAGCGGTCGAAGACGGCGACGGAGCACTTCGCCGGCCGCTGGGCCGCCAAGGAGGCGGTTCTGAAATGTCTCGGCACCGGCTGGAGTAAGGGCTTGTGCTGGACCGACATCGAGGTGGCGAACGATCCGAACGGCCGCCCGCGGATCCAGCTGCACGCCGCCACCCGCGAGTTCGCCGACAAGCTCGGTGTCGGCAGCATCCTCATCTCGCTCTCGCACTGCCGGAGTTACGCGACCGCTTACTCCATCGCGCTGCACCGGCTGATCGCCGACTCGGACGAGCCGTTCTAGTTATTTTGACTGATCGACGACGAGCTGCCGCGCGAATTTGAACGCGTTGCGAATGCTATTCGCCCGCAGTTCCATCTGGCCTTCGTTGAAATACGTGCCCACGGGCGCGGTCGGCAGGCCGGCGATGGCGAGGCTGAGCGGCAAGAGTTGCATGAACTCGCGCTGTTTCATTTGCTGACGATCGTTAGCGGCGGCGTCGATGCTCATGGAAGTGCCTCGGTCGAAGGGACTCGGGATTGGCGACGATTCCGGTCTTTCAAGCGTACCGCGTCGAGGATCGCGGAACAAGATGCCGGTCTACAACACGCCCTTCGTCGAGGGGACGCCCGACGTCCGCCCGTCGTTTTCGACCGCCATGCGCAGCGCCCGGGCGGTCGCTTTGAAGACGGCTTCGAGGATGTGATGTGTGTTACGTCCGTGGTGTAGGATGACGTGCAGATTCATCGCGGCCGCGTTCGTGACGGCCCGCCAGAACTCTTCGCCAAGTTCCGCGTTGAAGTTGCCGAGGACGACGTT
>DATJGQ010001102.1:0-2903 GCA_035494815.1 Gemmataceae bacterium | reverse complement strand
AGTACCTGTTCGCGCGTCGGATCGAAACGCACAACACGATTGACACGGCAAGCAATGTTGCCCAGATGCGCCAGTGCCGCCGACAGGTGCCCTTCCTCAACGTCTGCGTTCGGCCGCTTGCCCTCACGGGCGCAGTCGAGGAAGTTTTGATGATGCGCCGCCAGATCGGGCCGGCCGCCGGTGAACTTCTCCAGCGGGGCGTTCTTCGGGCCGAACGCCTCCCACGTGCCTTTGCCGAGGATCATGTAGCCCTTCGTGCCGTAGAAGGCGACGCCGTTCTCGTGGCCCTCCTGAACGTACGGCGACCAGTCGCGCTGCTCGTAGACGAGTTGTCGCTTGTGCCCGACTGTGCCGTCGCCGGGGTACTCGAAGACGCAGTACTGGTTGTCGGGGAATTGCTGGTCATCATCGAAGAAGAACTTGCCGCCGAGCGCGGCGACCGTGCTCGGGTGCGTCCGCACGCCGAGGCCCCAGCGGGCGACGTCGAGTTCGTGCACGCCGTCGTTGCCGATGTCGCCGACGCCGAAGGCGTGCCAGAACCGCCAGATTCCGGGCAGCAGGTTGGACTGGTAAGGCCGCATGGGCGCCGGCCCGATCCAGAGGTCGTAGTCGAGATACGCCGGCGGGTTGCTCGGTTTCTGATGGCCGATGTTGCGGCGGAGTTGGCTGTTCCACGCCTTGGCGACCAGCACCGTGCCGATCAGGCCGTCGCGGAGGCGCTCGATCGCCTTGAGCGCGTGCGCGCTCGACCGCGCCTGCGTGCCGACCTGGACGACGCGGTTGGTCCTGCGGGCGGCGTCGAGCATGAGCCGGCCCTCGCGGATGTTGTGCGAGCACGGCTTCTCGACGTAGACGTGCTTGCCGGCGTCGCAGGCGAGGATCGTGGCCGGCGCGTGCCAGTGGTCGGGTGTGGCGATCCAGACGGCGGCGATATCTTTGTCGTCGAGGACGGTCCGCAGGTCCTTGGCGGTCTTCGGCGTCGTTCCGCCCGCTTCGACGGTCTTCGCGGAAAGAGCGAGGCGATTCGCGTCCGGGTCGCACAGTGCGACGACGCGGACGTCCGAGCGGTTGACGAGCAGCTTGAGGTGGTTGTTTCCCATGCCGCCGCAACCGATGAGTGCGACGCCGACACGATCGTTGGCGCCGGCGGCGCGGGTGGTGGCGGGGAAAGTCGTGGCGGCGACGGCGGCCGCGGACGAGCCGAGGAAACTCCGGCGGGTGGGAGAGGACATGGCGGGTCTCCTACTTCGATTTCTTTTTGGCATCGTCAGGCGATGGCTTTTTCTCCTGCGGGGGCGTGACGGTCAACCAAAAATCGCTGGTCGAGATGGCGAGGTCCGCGAGCGGGGCGGTCGCGGTGCGGGTGAAGTTCGGCGGCCAGACGCGCGGCCGGGCGATAATACGGATCGGACCGCTGCCTTTGGCGTCGGCTTTCGCGGACAGGCGGAGCGTTGGCGGCGAACCGGGTTTGGCCGCGGGGTCCGGCGGCGCGACCACTACGCCGGACGGTAGGCCTTCGGCGCTCAGTTCGACGTCGCCGGTGAAGCCGTTCAGCCGTTGGAGCGTCCCGGCGATGTCCAGCGTCTTACCGGCTTCGATGGTGAAGCGGTCGGCCTTGAGGGCGACCGCGAAGTCCGGCTCCGGTCGTGTCGCCCGTAGGCGATAGACGTAGCGCGGGCCGCCATTGTCATAGAAGTCGCGGACGGTCAGACGGTACTTGCCGTCCCGCGGCGCCGCGAACGCCACCTCCGGGTCTTTGTCGAACCCGGGCGGGTCGGCCTTGGCGTGTTCCTTGCCCGCGTCGTCGGTGAGTCGCAGGGCGGCGACCAGCGGCAGTCCGAGCGTGCGGGACTCGACGCGGAAGTTGAACTTGTCGCCTTTCGTCGCCGTGAACGTGAATTCGTCGGCCGTCTTTGGTCGAGTGAGCCGGCCGCTGACCGTCATCGGCGGAGCGAGTGCGAATGGATCGGAACCTTCCGGCTTGACGGCGCAGCCGTGCGACTCCATGGTGACGCTGACCGAGTTGGCAATGGCGGCGTGGAAAATGGGGATCGTGTCGACGCCGATGTCGTTGAGCTTCCAGCGATGTTCACCTAAATTCCAGCCGACAAGGCTCACCCCACCCGGATCATAGCGCGGGACCGCCAACGGCCAGACGTAATCGGCATACTCCCCCGTCGTCAGCGTCAACCGATAGACGAACGCGTCGCCGCCGGCGAATCGAATGCCCGAATCCGGCGTCGCCGGGAAGGCGAACGTGCGGACGATGTAGGTCCCGTCCTTCGGCACCGGGTATGCCAGGAACGGGTCCAGTCCGTGCGTGTCGTTGTCCTGCGCGAGCACGAAGCCCTCGGGCGTGACGATTTGCAAGACGCCGTCCATCGGCGAACGCAACGTCGCGTTGGCTTCCAGCGCGGCGACGAGCGTCTGTCCCTGGCGGCACTCGATCGCGAAGCCGTCCACGTCGCCGGCCTTTGCCAGCTTGCCGTTGACGACGCACGGGCCGTCGAGCCGTTGCGGGCTCTTCGGGTCGTCGTTCGGCTCGCGCTCGTTGACTTCGGGGAGAGTGCCGACGAGGAACGGCCGCAAAGAACTGGCACCTTGTTCGTCGAAGAGTCGCAGCCAGTATGTGCCCGGGACGGCGTCGGCCGCGACGGTGACGGAGAGTTTGCCTTTATCTTTGCCCAATTCGACCGAGACGCTGCGGCCGCTGACCCACGCCTGCACGGGCCAGTGTTCGAACGTGCCGGCGGCGGTCACTTCGACCGTCGTGCCGCGTTGTGTGCCGGCAGGGAAGACGGAGGTGAGGACCGGCGGAGCAGCCGGCGAAGACCTGACCACAAAGAGCACGAAGAGCGCACAAAGAAGACACAAAGAGTTTTCCTTCCCTTTGTGTCTTCTTT
>DATJGQ010001101.1:0-11871 GCA_035494815.1 Gemmataceae bacterium | reverse complement strand
GTTGGGCCCGGTGAGGATGTCGCGGCCGCCGCGGCCGTCGATATAGAAGTCGAGGCCGAGCATGTCGCTGACGATGAACGAATCGACGTCACCCGAGCCCTTAAGCACAACGTCGATGAGGTTGGTCGGCGAATCGTAATGGAGCGCGACACCGTTGAGCGAGACGACCGCCTGGCCGAGAACCATCTGCACTTGGAGGACGTCGCTGCCGGGGCTGTCGCCGCTGGGCTGGTGGGTCATGTCGACGACCAGTTCGTATCGGCCGGCGACGGTGCGATCGATCCACTCCGCCGCCGTGGAGACGCGTGCCCAGGCTCCGGTGGCCCCGAAGTTGACCGAGGTGGCGCCCGCCGCGTCGGTGGAGAAGCCGCTGAGCCAGTGCGTGACGCCGGCGATCCGGCCGCCGAGGAAGGCGGGACCGCCGGAATCGCCGAAATCCGCCATGCTCTCGCCCGGTCGAGCGGGCGCGATAAGTGCGCTCACGCCGCGATCGCCGAACCGATTATTGGCGGCGGTGCCATCGTCGAAGTCGGCGCCGAGAACCGTGTGGAAAGCGTTCGTGTCTTCGAACCGGTTCGCGCCGATGCGCTTGAGACCGTCGAAGGTATCGGGGCCATCAGCGGTCGAGCCCGTGCCGGTCATGCCATATCCGGCAAAGACAAAGACCTGGCCAATTTCATCGCTGTTGCGGTAGACCTGGTACCGATCCGCGCCCGCCGGAGCGATCTCCGGCAAGCGAATGATCGCCAGAACGACCGACTCGGAGCCCCAGTCGGGATGAACAGTGATGGCGCTGGGTGCAATATCGCGGAGCATGATCGACTTGAATCGACCCGGATTGACCGGGTCGGGCATGTCGAATTGCACCGTGATGGGGCCGACGCCTGCGTCGACGATGCTGTCCCGATTTTCGTCGACGCAATGGGCCGCCGTCAGGATGTGGCGACCGGTGTAGAGCAATGATCCGGTGCACATGCCGCCGCCGGTGAACACCTTGACGACGCCCGTGTAGCCGTCGCCGGGTGTCAAGGGAGTCGGCACGCTGAACGCGCCGACCACCGGCATCACGCGATGCTCCAAGGCTTCGACCGCCAGCGGCCGGCGCTTTTGCGGCCGGCGGATCGGACGAGCGTGGGCAAACCAGCGGCGGATCGCTTGCGAAAACATGACAGGCTCCTGGGGAAGTGAGAACAGTTTTCTCGGTGGGTCTGCCGGAGAATGATGGGGCCGTTGGCTCCGGCGCACAGACCACGCGCCGGGTCGGCGGGGCAGCGGGCGACACGCCCGACGCCTCAGGGTCATATCTGCCGGGAGCACGGAAGCGGGGACTGAGAAAACGCGCACGCCACGAGGGCCGATCAAACGTCCGGGAGAAATGTTCTGAGAGGGAAAGTGAACGACCTGGGGATTTGCTGGGAACTCAGACCGACAGTTGTCATTTCTTCCACAACAGGGCGTCAGCTTCGGCGCGGAAGGCTGCCAGCTCCGTCGCGTGTTTGGGGGACAGTCGGGTCGCGTTCGCCTGCCACCAGCGGTGGGCGCGACCGTATGCGTCGTGAGCCTTGTCACTCTGTCCGAGCTGCTGATAACTCATCGCCAGGACGAACAGGTCGGCCGCCGTGTCGCCGTCTTTGCGCTTCAGGTTGGCTTCAAACGTGGCGACCGCGTCCTCGTACCGGGCGAGCCGGTAGTAAACCGTGCCCAAGGTGTTCTGGTAGTTCGCATCCTCCGGCTGCAGCTCGGTCGCCTGGAGGGCGGGCGCCAATGCCTTGGCGGGGTCTCGGAGGTCGGCCGGGCCGGCTACGCGGATCCAGGCGGAGCGGTTGTGCGCGAAGTCCAGGTCGCCGAAGTCCACGCTCCCGTCCACCGGCGGGACGTCCGAGGCCGGTGTCGTCGGGGGGTAGGCGGGCGCGTCCCAATCGAGCCGGATTTCGTCGAGCCGCTGACGGATGAGCCGCAAGTCCCAGACGTGGATCCCCTGGGCGGCCTGGGTCGCGATCAATCGATCGCCCGCGCGAGTAAAACACAACCCGTCAATGATGGCTGGGCTGGGCGTCGCCTCCAGGCTGGCTAACTCGCGGCCGGTTGCCGTGTCCACGAGTCGGACGCGAGAGCGGGATTGAGCGATGGCGGCCACTCGGCCGTCGGCACTGAAAGCAATCGGGCCGCGGCCCCCCCAAGCCCCATCGCGCTGGATCTCCCGCCAGGAGCCGACTTCCCAGAACCGGCACGCGTCACCGGAGAAGATTACGAGCGAGTCATTGTCGGGGCTGAACGCGATAAGAGCGCCATGGTCCGCCGGTAAGACCGTCTCCCGCTTGCCCGTGCGCGCCTCCCAGACTCGCACGCCGGACCCGTGCCAGTTGCTGGTGGCGACCCACCGACCGTCGCGACTGACGGTCACTCCGGCGAGTTGCGGGGCGGTCACCACGATCGGCCGCGCCTCCTCATCGGGGCCGAAGATCACCGCATAGTTCCGATTGGTGACGTCCACGGCCAAGGTCGTCCCGGTTGCGTCGACGGCGACGGATCGCGGCGTCAGTCCCGACGGCATCTCCAGGCGCCGCGGCGGGCCCACGGCGATGTGGCCCGGCCGTGTCAGCCGGTCCGACCGAACCGGCCAGCGGTACAATGCCTTCCCGAGGACGGGCGTGATCAGGCTGCCATCGGTCGGATGGAAAACCACCGCCTGCGTCAGACCAATCGGCAGGTGGACGATCTCCCGGCCGTCGGCCAAGTCCCACAGCCGCACACCGTCATCGCCCGCGGACGCGAGTAACCGTCCGTCCGGGGAAACAGCGGTGGCACCGTACACCTGGGCAGCGTGCCGCTCGTGGCCGTAAAGCCGACGGCATTCCCGCCCCTCCGCCAGCTCCCAGACGCCCGCGGTGACTCCGTGGCGGAACGCCAGCCGGCGGCCGTCGCGGGTCATTCGGACAAACATGCCATCCGCCCGGACCAACGGCCGGCCGTCCGGAAAACTCCACAGGCGCGTGGTCCCGTCCCAGCTCTGGGAGGCGACGAGACTTCCGTTCGGGTGGAATGCCAAATCCATGACCGCATTCTGATGTCCTTCCCAGACTCCATGGAGGAGGCCCGAACCGACGTGCACGACGCGGATGGTCCAGCCCACCCCGGCAGCGAGGAACTGCCCGTCGGGGCTCCAGGCCAATCCAAATACCTCATTGGGGTGCTCGAACTGGCGGGTGACCTGCCCGGTTTCCAGGTCGACGACGCGGACCGTTCGCGCAAAACGGCTCGCCACCGCCAGTTGCCGACCGTCCGGGTGGAAGCGCAGCACGCCCAGTTCCGCGTCGGGCAGGAGGAGTGTCTGTTCGTGCTTTGAGACCAGGTCGAAGATGCGGACGGAACCGTTGGGCTGGCACAGCGCCACCGTTCGGCCGTCGGGGCTGAAGTCCTTCCCAGGGAGGTAGTCGGGCGCCGGACACCGAAAAGCTGTCGTACCGGCGGTCAGATCCCAGACTTGCCACTCGAATCCTTCCCGCCGGCGGTGGCGCGCGGCCAGGTACCGTCCGTCGGGGCTAAAGTGGAGCGGACCGGGAATTCCACCGACGGCCGGCAGGCGCGAGATGACCGAGTCGTCGGCGAGCCGCCAGACGCTGATGGTGCCGTCTTTTTCCGATCGGGCGTAGTGCCCGAGGTCGGCGTCGAATTCGATGTCGGACTCTAATGCCACTGGCCCCGAACACCGCTTGACGATCCCCAGGTCGGCGAGCGCCAGGCAGGCGATCGCCTCGTTGCGGAGTTCCAGTCCGGGGCGGATTGCGGCTGCCTCGCGGATTGCGGCGAGGCTGTCAAAGCGCCGGCCCCCGTAACCCGTGCGACGGTTGGCGCGGGCCTGATTGAGATGAGCGTGCCAGAGCCGTTCGAAGACCTCGACTTCCGCCCGCCCGGCGCGGCGGGCCTCAGCCGCTGCCCTGGCATGTCGCGCCGACAGCTCCACGGAGGCGAGCAGGGACCCGACCGCGATCACTACCAGCAAGGCGGCGACTGAGACGATCAAGGTTCCGACCGCCGGGTTTCGCCGGCACCAGCGCCAGGCTCGACCGGCCAGACTCGTCCGCCGGGCACGAATCGGCCGGTCGGCCAGGAAGCGGCGCAGGTCTTCGGCCAACGCCTCCGCCGTGGCGTATCGGTCGGACGGCTCCTTCGCCGCCGCCTTGAGCACAATGGTCTGCAGGTCGGACGGGATGGCCGAATTGAGCCGGCGGGGTGGCGGCGGGCCAGCACTGCGGATGCGGTCGATCAACCGCGGTCGCTGCACGTCGTCATACGCAGCGCGGAGCGTCAGGAGTTCGTACAACGTGACGCCCAGGCTGTAAATGTCGCTCCGCGGGTCCAGCCGGCCGTCAAACCGCTCCGGGGCCATGTATCGCAACGTGCCGACCACGTCCCCGGAAACCGTCAGGTCGTCCATGCCTTCCGATTTGGCCAACCCGAAGTCGGTGATCCACACCGCCCCGCGGGCGTCCAGAAGGAGGTTCGACGGCTTGATGTCGCGATGGATCACGCCCTGCTTGTGGGCGTACCCCAGCGCGTCAGCGACCTGGAGGGCGAGGCCTGTCGCAGTTCGGACATACTGCGACATCGACTGCTGGCCGAGCTCGGAAGGGCTCGCCGGCGGGCCGTCTGCCTCCGTGACCGCCGACGGGACAGCCTCCCGCGCAACGTGTCGTTCCGCGGCCTCCGGTGCGCGCGCGGCAAACCGGCCCGTCCACAGGCTGCGCGCTACGCCGGCGACCGACCCGTTGCGGGGGGAGGCGGTGGTCGGGGCGGCGGTGGACACCGACCCGCCGTCGTGCATTCGCCGCAATTCGTCCAGAACCGCGTCGAGGCTCTGGCCCGGAATAAACTGCATGGCGTAATAGTGGACGCCCGCGTGTTCGCCCACGCCGAAGACCGGGACGATGTTCGTATGGTGCAGTTTGGCGGCCGCCTGCGCCTCGCGGCGGAAACGCTCCAGCTGCATCGCGTCGGACGCCTTGCGCGCGGGCAAGACCTTCAGGGCGACATGCCGGCCGAGGGTTTCCTGCACCGCCTCGTACACGACGCCCATGCCGCCCCGGCCGACCTCGCGAAGAATGCAATACTCGCCGAGCTTCTCCGGCACCGCGGCGTCACCAGGCCCGGGCGGCAGGTTCAGCGTCGTTCCGCCGGCCGAGCCGAATTCTTCCATGGCCGCGAGCGCGGGGAACAGCTCCTCGATCTGATCTGCCAGCTCCGGATACTTCCGCACATACTCACTCACCGACGGATGTTCGCCCCGGCGATATTGCGCCACGAACGACTCCATGAGCCCGGCGATCACGTCACTTCGCTGCTGGGGGTCGGTCATGGCCATACGTCCCCCGCGCCACCCGGCATACTGCTCAGCACCTCCTTGAGTCGGCGGACGGCCCGAATGTGCCGCTTCTTCGTCGCCTCTTCACCGATCGCCAGAACGGTGGCCGTCTCGGACGTCGAAAGCCGTTCGAAATGCCGCAGAGCCAGGACCTCGCGGTCGGTCGGGTCGAGCGCGTTTAGCGCTTCCTGAAGCCGGACCTTCATCTCGGCACGGACCGCGGCTTCGCTCGGCCGTGTCAACCGTCCCAGCAATTGGGCGGCCAGAGCGGCGGAGGTCGCATTGGGCAGGGCACCCTGGTACAGCGAGATTTCCCGCCCGGCGTCGCGCACCTGGGCCTTGAGGTGAAACCGGTGCAGTTGCGCGAGCCGCTGACGCGTGAGCAGGCGTAACCAAAGGAAGAATGGAAGCCCTTGGCCCTGAAGGTATTCGGGCAAGCGAGTGGAGGCTTCCAGGTAGGCTTCCTGGATGACATCCGAGGGGTCAATCCTGCCCTTTAGCCTCCGGTCCAGGTGGAAATCGACCATGCGCCGCAGCCGGCCGCGATGTCGTTCCAAGAGAGCCCCCCAGGCGGCGCGATCGCCGTCGGCAGCTTGCTGGAGCAGGCGGTCCGCTACCTTTGCGTCTTCGGAGTCGGAAGTGCCCATAAGCACTCATCTGCCGAGCGACGAGTTTTGGGGACAAGCGGGGAGTGCCGGTCGCCAATTTACCACGTTTCGCGGCGGGAGGCCGAGTCAGACTTGCCAGAATGCGCGCTCATTTGATGCGAGCGTTTCCACGACGTGTCCTCCGAATGGGCGGCGGTCCCGGTGGCGAAGTGCGGAATGAGCGGCTCGGGAGCCGGGACCAGCCGTGGTGACGCTGCGGCTCGCGGTTGCCTGTAACCGCCGACGCATCGTCAGACACGAAATCCGCCCTTGCACGGACAATTGCGGCATGGATTTCGCTCGAATTCCTTCCGTGGACGAACGGGAGGATCGCTCATGTCGTCGTCCGTGCGGAAACTCCTCATTACCGCGGTGATCGTCGGCGCCGCGGCTGTTCTGGAGTACCTGGCGAGGAGCAGGCGGCCGAGGGACCAGAGGCTATGGGAGCCCGAAACCGACGTCGTCGACGAGGCCTCGGAGCAATCCTTCCCCGCAAGTGACCCGCCGTCATGGACGCCGGTCACCGCAATCGGCGGCCCGCACTAATGAGTCCAACTCCCGCACACAGGTCGAGCTCGGTCGTGGCCGACTGGTTAAGCCGTCGGCCCTGGCGACTTGCGCGACAATTTGTCCGATTGAGAGCTTTGAAGCTCGCACGACGTGATCTGGCGAAATGCGGCGATGAGATCGGCAGGACGTGTTGCGGCGCCGGGCGATGTGGCGGTAATGGATGTGACCGCCGTCATTCCATGCCCGATCGATTTCGGGCCAGCCGGCCAATGCTTTGACTGGGGCGAACGAGCGGTTACAATAGATGACGTCAAACCGGTGAGAGGTTTGACGGACGGCCGTCTGGCAGGCAGCCGATTGACGAAACAAGCCGACGCGGGCGAACACGCTGACAGTGTCCTCCCGCGTTCTTTTTTTGGTTCGGGGCAAAGCAGCCGCGGGCCCGGCGAATGACCGGCGCCGGTGACGTCACCGGCGGCGAGAATAACGACTGGCCCGCGAGGCACGCCCATGTCATCGCACGAACTTGAAGTCCTCGTCGTCGACGACGACGCGGACATCGCCGACTCGACCGCCAAGATTCTTCGGCGGGAAGGCCACCGCGTCCGCATCGCCCGGGACGGCCAGGGCGCCGTACTCGCGGCGGCGGCCGAGCCGCCGGACGTGATTCTGCTCGACGTCGGGCTGCCGGACATCGACGGGTACGCGGCGGCCGAGTGCATCCTCGCGCTGGCCCCGCCCGATCGCCGGCCGTATCTGATTGCGGTCACCGGTCATTCGCGTCCTTTGGACCGGCAACTCTCGGCCGCCGCGGGGATCGACCTGCATCTCGCCAAACCGGTCGCGTGGGACGTGCTGCTGGCGGCGGTCGCGGGTCGGACACGCCGCGTGGGCCGCTAGGCATCACCCACCGCGCGAGCCCGCCCGTGAGGCGCGCGAAACGATTGGTCGTGGACCGTTGTCGATCATGCGTAGGGAGCGCCGGCGACGCCGGTGTGACGCGTGTCACGCCGCACTATCGACGTGCGAATTTCGCGAGCGGCCCGGACGCGCAGTGACCCGGCACCGCCGTGCCGGTCGACTTACGGGACTGAAGGTGTTCGTCTCTGGACTTCCGGTCACACCCGCTCGACGAGTCTTGCCAGCTCACTGTCCCTCAGACCCCTACGGGCGACTGTGTATCGAGGAGTTCGCCCGCTGGCCCTCTTGCGATGCGGCAACCCGAGGGCGCGTGCCGCGCCAGATGGGCCCGGGCCTCTCCGAGCGTGGCCGTGACACCGTCAGCCCCGGCCGATAGCAGTAGCGTCCGGGCTTTCTGAAGGACTTTCCTGCGGCCCCACCGACCGACGACGATCTTCACACCGGGGTACTGGCCCCGGAGGCGGCGGCAGAGGTAGCGGGTCTCAGTCAACCCGCCTGGCCCGACCGCCGCGATCAGAATGGCTGCCGGGTCGGCGTCGTGGGGAAGCCCGCGTCGCCGGTCATAGGTTGCGCCGACGCTATCTAATTAGTGAGGTAGAGATTATGGGCGGTGATCACTCGGACGTACTGCACTGCGGTGGCGTCTTCGTCACCGGGGAAGGCATCACCGAGGGCACGCCAACCCGTCAGCTGGTCATGGTCCCACGAGGCGCCATCCGCGGGTTGAGCGCCTGCCGCGGCTTCCGGGCTCGTCATCCCTTGCTCTTGGCAGCCTTCGGTATCGCCGTGCTCGTAGCCGTGTTGATACCGCTTTCACATTTGCCGGGCTGGCTGAACCGTGGGGGGACCATCGCGGACGTGGAGGTGCTAGCCTTGGGGTTGATACCGATCGGAGGTTGGGCGGTGTATGAGGCGGCGCAGCGGGCGTACCTCTTGTACGTGGACGCGGATGACGGGCACCACCGATTCGAGTTCGACGCGAAGGTAGACGGGACAACCCTTGAAGAGTTTCTCACAGAGGTTGAGCGAGAGCTAGACTGCCCTGTAGAGCGGTCCGGCCTGAACCGCGGCGTCGAGTCACCTGAAAAGCCGAAGTGAGCGCTAGAGCAGACCGGCCGATCCATTCGCTGCGGCGAGTGACCTCGACCAGCCTTAGAGAATTGACAATGCGACGCTCTATGCCATGCCTGTTTCCGGTCGCGGCGGTGTTCGTCGGCCTCGCCTCCCCTTCGGATGCGTACGCGCAAAGAGTTCGAGGCTTTATCCTCGTTACATGGGGCGAAACTATCAGCCACATCGACGACGTGAAAACGCCGGAACGGGGACGTTTCGGGGCGAACAAGGTCGGGTACAAGAGCGGCTACTTCGGAGTATTCTGGATCGACCTGTGGACTTGGGGCGGGGAGTACTGTCTGTACGAAGGTGACCGGTATCGGACGATTTCGCCATCTGAGGCAGCTCGTCTGGTGCGAAAGAAGGAAAGCGAACTCGGAATACCATTTCTTTACCAAGTCCCCCTCGGGTGGCTCATCTTCGGACCGCCGATTATTGTCGTAGCCATTGTCGCCGCCCTGAAACAAGTCGCCGCCCTGAAAAATGGCGATGGCAACGACGTTACTCTGTTGTTCCAGGATACGCGGTATCGAAGAGCCTTGGAGATTTTGGACGAGCACCCTGCAGACCAACCCGCCCCAGCACCTCCCTCGGACGCCTCAGGATCGCATGACAGCGCATCCGAGAATACTAGGTTTCACTCAGCATTCGAGGCTGGGGTCCGGCACTTGATCGCCAGCGGCATTCCCCGCGAGGAGGCGGAGAGGAACTTAGCCATGATGATTCCGGTCAGACTGTTTCAGCTTGTTTTCCAAGCTCAACAGCAGCAGGCCGCTACCGGGGCGAGTGGTGGAACCAACCCGGTTCTCCATGAGTCGTTGGCCCTCGAAGCGCTCAAGGCGGTTCCGCAACTCGACGGGGCGCGGCAGCTCCTCGCGGAGTTGAAGAACGGGAGCCTTGGGAAGGCGTTGAAGGACGTCCTGCTGCAGTGGCCAGATTTCAACGACGGCCGGCGAAAGCAGTTTCTGGCGCGCGCCGACGACTGTGCCATGGCGCTGCGCTTCGCCCGCTCTGCGCCGGGCCGTCGATGGATGAATGCGCTGGGGTATCTGACGGGCACGTTCATCTGCGTGGCGGTCTGGGGCGCGTGCCTGTGGACGTTCGGCACAAACCTCGGCGCTCTGCAGTGGGTGGGGGTCGTCGCGGCCGGGCTGATCGCCGGCTCGTCCGTGTCTTACCCGTTATGGGTACGAGCGAGTCGGCGGTGGATCGAGACAACTCTGATCCCGGAAATTGAGACGGCGGGAATCAGCCCGGATTGGCTGCTGGCCGTCCTCGAACGCGGCGGCAGTCCCTCGAAGACCGTGTATGACGACCTGGCCGACTTGCGAGAACTCGCGCCGGCCATCCGGGCCGCGCTGACCGCGTCGGGTAAGGTCGTCAACGACGTCTCGTTCGCCGAGGGCGACTCCGGAAGGTAACCGGCCGACCATCGAGAAATCGGAGCAAGCGACGCAGTTTATTTGGGAACGTGCAAGTCACTGACGGATCTTGTTTCCGCTCCCGCGGGGACATAAAACTCGCCGTGCCTGTCCCAGTCTACTTGAGCGGCTTGTCGCCCGAGAGGTCCCACCGCCCCAGACGCCGGTTCGGCGGGCGTTCACTCCCGACATTCTCAATTTGATGGGGTGAGGCCCGCGAGAACGGTCAGACCGTCCCCCGCCTATTGTGGAATTGATTCCGGGCCGTCAGTTCCGCCCATTTTCTTGCCAAATCGTAACTTGCGCTCGTCCGCGAATTGATTCCGGACATGAGCAATGATTCCGGGCGCGGGGCGGGCGCGTCCCGGAACGAACCAATTCGCCGATGTCGCGGTGGTTCGCGATCACTTCTTCGCCGGCAAGTTCGGCACCAGACTCGGGTCGTACTTCGCGCCCGCCGCGACCTGGATCATGGTGATCCGCATCTTGGTCGGGAAGAACTTTTCCGCGTCGGGCCGTTTGTGCGCGTGGCCCTGGCCGCCGCTGTTGTCCTTGATCACCAGATGCATTTCCTTGATGCCTTCCGACCAGACGATGGAGTCGTTCTGCCAGAAGGACGTCATTTTCACGTCCTGCTCGTAGACGCCCTTGTCACGGTAGAGCACGGTGCCGGTGCAGCCGTAGCCACCCTTCTGTCCCTTGTTCGGGATGTAGCAAAGCGTCCAGGTGGTCGGCTCGCCGCCGGCGGGTTTCTCGATGACCTCGGTGCGGATGTGGACGGTGCCGTTGCGATAATCCACCGGCTGCAGCCAGTTCTTGGGGCGGTCGGGGTTGAGCATCTTGTCGCCACGGACATAGTAATGCGACTTGCTGGGCTTGGAATTGTCCGCGTCTTCCTTCGTGTAAGTGAAGGTGACGTCGAACAGCACGAACTGCTGCGCGGAACTGCGAGCAGATGCCGCGAACAGCGTCATAGTAGCCAAAACGAAAGCGGCACGGTTCATTCTCTGTCACCTCCCTTCCGGCCGAGTGACCCACGGCACGTCGTAGTTGCGGATGAAAGCGGGAGCGACGATCGGCGCGTCGGTCGGTGCGAGTTCGAACACGAAGCCGACGGGCCCGGACTCGGGATCGCGGCGGCGGCCGTTGAGTTCCGTGCGACCCCACCGCGTCCCGAGAGCCACCATTTCGAATTCGACCAACGCTTCCTTATTCAAGTCGTAGGTGGCGTGCCCCATGATGCGGGTTTCGACGCCGTGGGCGGTCGCCCGCTGGCCCCGGGCTTGTCCGTCGCCTTTCGTCGTGCCCGTAATCTTGATCTGCACGCGGCTGCCCGTGCGCTCCAACACTTCGGTCGCGATTTGCGAGCCCGTCACTTCTCCCGGCCAGAATGGCGAGGACTGCCCGTTCACCGTATCGATCAGGTGCAGTCGCGTCAGGCGAGAGACTAATTCTTGGGGCAGCGGGTGTTTGTCCCCCGGCTTCGGATCGCGGGGCAGCCATTGGCGTGCCTCGCCCTTGGAGAACCAGACGCGGTCCTGATTCCATTTGGGCGCACACGGCTTGCTCGGATCGCATTCCTTCGGGAGGTCCCGCGTGATCATCGACAGCACCAACCCGTCCTTCGGGAAACTGTTCTCCCAGCGGTGCCGCGGCTTGATCTCCGAATTCGCGGAGAGCCGTTTCTTTTCGGCCGGCAGCTCCTCCCAGGCTTTGAGCCCTCGTTCCAGCATGGCGAGGACGCGGTCGGGGTCGTTGGAATTGATCGACGCCAGGAACGTGCCGTCGGGCGAGCAGACGTAGATGCCTTGGCGGGTTGTGCCGGGGCGGCCGCCGTAGTGGCCGTGCTCGGCCATTTCTTGGAAGAAGACGCACTCCGGATCGGTGCCCTGTTGCA
>DATJGQ010001100.1:0-3524 GCA_035494815.1 Gemmataceae bacterium | reverse complement strand
AAGGCCGACAGCGGCATCTACCTGCGAGCCACTCCGCAGGTGCAGATCTGGGATCACACGGACGAGCGTCAGTGGCGCAACGGTTCGGACAAGGGCAGCGGCGGGCTCTGGAACAACAGCCGCGGCGCCCCCGGCAAGGACCCGCTCGTGCTCGCCGACAAGCCATTCGGCGAGTGGAACAAGTTCCGCATCATTCAGGTCGGCGAGCGGACGACCGTTTACTTCAACGACAAGCTCGTCGTCGATCACGCCCGCATGGAGAACTACTGGGAGAAGGACCGCAAGAACCCGCTCTTCCGCACCGGCCCGATTCTGCTCCAGACGCATGGCGGCGAAATCCGCTGGCGGAACATGTTCGTCCGCGAAATACCCCCGGCCGAGGCGAACGACATCCTCCTCAAGCACAATAACGAAGGCTTCCGCGACCTCTTTAACGGTAAGGATTTCACCGGCTGGGCCGGCCCGGTGGAGAACTACGACGTCAAGGACGGCGCGATCGTCTGTAAGCCGCGCAAGGGCGGGAACATTCACACGAAAGACGAATTCTCGGACTTCGTGGCGCGGGTGGAGTACAAGCTGCCGCCGGGCGGGAACAACGGCCTGCTCCTCCGCTACCCCGGCACGAAGGACGGCGCATACGAGGGACTCTGTGAAATCCAGGTCTTGGACGACACCGACCCGAAGTACGCCAGGCTCGACGCCCGTCAGTACAACGGCTCCGTCTACGGCATGGTCGCGGCCAAGCGCGGTTACCTGCGGCCGGTCGGCCATTGGAATTTCTACGAGGTCACCGTCAAGGGCCCGACGATCAAGGTCGAGCTGAACGGCACGCTGATTGTGGACGCGGATGTGAGCAAGGTCACCGAGTTCATGGGCAACCGCCCGCACCCCGGCAAGGACCGCACGAGCGGCTATTTCGGCTTCGCGGGCCACAACGACCCGGTCGCGTTCCGGACGGTGAAGATCAAGCCGTTGAATTGAGGTCGCCGTGACCAAAGGACCATTCATGCCACGCAACTTCGTTCGTTTCGTCGCGGCGACCGCCGCGCTGGCGATCGCCGCTCTGACGCCGGCCGCCGACGGGCCCAAGCTCAAGGCCCTCATCATCGACGGGCAGAATAATCACAACTGGAAGAGCACGACGCCGTTGCTCAAGCAGTACCTCGAGGAGACCGGCCTGTTCACGGTCGCCGTCGCCACGTCGCCTCCGGCCAAGGAACTCAAGGACTTTCGGCCGAAGTTCGCCGAACATCAGGTCGTCGTCTCGAACTACAACGGTGTCGCCTGGCCGGCCGAGACGCGGAGCGACCTGGCCGAGTTCGTCCGCGGCGGCGGCGGGTTCGTCGCTGTCCACGCGGCGGACAACGCGTTCCCCGACTGGGCGGAGTACAACGAGATGATCGGCCTGGGCGGCTGGGGCGGACGGACGGAGAAGGACGGGCCGTATGTGAGAGTGAAAGACGGACGCGTCGTCCGCGACACGTCGCCCGGCCGCGGCGGCAGTCATGGCGACCGACATCCGTTCCTGGTCGAAACGTTGATTTCCGATCATCCGATCACGGCCGGCTTACCGTCGAAGTGGATGCACGCGAAGGACGAACTCTATGACCGCCTCCGCGGGCCGGCCCGCAACTTGACCGTCCTCGCGTATGCCTACTCGGACCCGAAACAGAAGGGGACCGGCGAGCGGGAGCCGATGCTGATGACGATCGCCTTCGGCAAGGGCCGGGTCTTCCACACGACGCTCGGCCACGACGTCGAAGCGATGAAATGTGTCGGCTTCATCGCGACCTACCAGCGCGGCTGCGAATGGGCCGCGACCGGAAAGGTGACGCTGCCGGTGCCGCCGAATTTCCCGACCCCGGACAAAGTGAGTAGCCGGCCATGAAGTCTTTGGTTGTTGTTCTCGCTTTTCTGATTCTCGGCGTGTCGACGGTTCAATCGGCGGAGCCGCCGAGGCTGAACGTCCTGTGGCTGATCGCCGAGGACTTCGGCCCGCACCTGAGTTGCTGCGGCACCAAGGAGGTCTGGACGCCGACGATCAACCGCCTCGCCGCCGACGGCGTCCGTTACACCCGCTTCTACACGACCGCCCCGGTCTGCTCGCCGAGCCGCTCGGCGTTCATGACCGGCATGTACCAGACGACCATCGACGCCCATCACCATCGCTCGCACCGCGACGACGGTTACTCGTTGCCGCCCGGCGTCAAAGTGGGAACGGACTGGTTCCGCGCCGCCGGCTATTACACGGCGAATGTCGTCCAATTCCCCGCCGGCTTTGGCTTTCGCGGCCAGGGCAAGACCGACTGGAACTTCACCTATCGCGGCAAGCCGTTCGACACGAACCAGTGGGCGGACTTGAAGAATCACCAGCCGTTTTTCGCCCAGGTGAATTTCAAGGAGACGCACCGCAAGTTCGTCTCGCCGAAGCGGGCCGACCCGGCGAAAGTCGACATCCCGCCGTACTACCCGGACCATCCGGTGACGCGGTCCGACTGGGCCGAGTACCTCGACGCGGCGACGGAGTTGGACGGCAAGATCGCGAAGATCCTGACGCAACTGGAAGCCGACGGGCTCGCCGACAAGACCGTGATTTGCTTTTTCGGCGACAACGGGCAGGCGCACGTCCGGGGCAAGCAGTTCTGCTACGAGAGCGGACTGATCGTGCCGCTGATCATCCGCTGGCCGAAGGGCCGGCCCGCGCCGAAACACTTCACCCCGGGCACGACAGACGACCGGCTGCTCGTCGCGATCGACCTGTTGCCGACGATGCTCGACCTGTGCGGCGTCGCGAAGCCGGAGAAGATGCAGGGCGAGATCTTCCTCGGCGACCACGTCGCGCCGCCGCGCGAGTACGTCTTCGGCGCCCGCGACCGCTGCGACGAGACGGTCGCGATGTTTCGCACCGTCCGCGACGGCCGCTACCGCTACATCAAGAACTTCATGCCCGATCGGCCGTTCCTGCAGGCCAACGACTACAAGGAGCGGTCCTACCCGGTGTGGAACCTGCTCAAGCGGCTCGACGCGGAGGGCAAGCTGACTCCGGTGCAAAAGGTATTGACCGCGCCGCACATGCCGGCGGAGGAACTGTACGATTTGACGAACGACCCGCACGAAATCGTGAACCTGGCCGAGAAGCCGGAGCATCGCTCGACGCTGGAGCGGCTACGTGGCGTTTTGGAAAAGTGGATGGTGGAGACGAACGATCAGGGCCGCACGCCCGAACCGCCGGGGGTCGCGAAGGCGAAAGGGGCGACGAAAGCCGGCGGCAATCCGAACGGGCAGGCGATCGTGCCCAAAGATTAGCCGCACGCGGCTTACTTCTTGGGCAATTGGCTCAGCAAGTTGACCATCTCGACGGCGGTCGCCGCCGCCTCGAATCCTTTGTTCCCCGCCTTGCCGCCGGCGCGATTGATCGCCTGTTCGAGCGTGTCGCAGGTGAGGATGCCGAAGATGACCGGGACGCCGGTCGCGAGCGCCGCCTGAGCGACGCCGCCCGCCGCCCCGGCCGCCACGTGGTCGTA
>DATJGQ010001099.1:0-3638 GCA_035494815.1 Gemmataceae bacterium | reverse complement strand
GCCTGCCCGTTCTTACGCACACCGGCGGAAAGTTGGATCGTGGTGCTCTTGCCTTTGCCGTCGACGCTGCGTGGGTTTCGATTGGAAGGCGGCATGGCGAGTAGCCGGACGGCGGCCACCCAACCGCTGGCCGGGAGTTCGATTCGAGCGGTGGCGCCTTTCCGCGGCGGGCCCTTGAATAGCACGGACCCGTCCGCCTCGACGACGACTTCTGACACCGTCGCGTTCGCGACGGTGGGCGGGGGGGTTGTCCATTCCCCACTTTTGGTCACCGATTTAGCGGCCTGCTTCCACTCCTCAAGCTGTTTTTGGCCCTCCTCGGTTTTTTGAAACCCGAACGCGGCCACCTGAAGAACGTGCTCCATTTCGCTTCTGATCCGGCACGTCCGCCTCATCAAGTACTGATTCTCCACCACCCTCTCCGGCGGGAACGGGTGGTCGTTACTCCAATTCTTCAGGTCCGGGTTCGGCGTGTAGACGTAATCCTGGTAGACGCCCCACTGCTTCACATCGGCGAAGAATGCGGCGAGCGAATAGAAGTCGCGGGTCGAGAACGGGTCGAACTTGTGGTCGTGGCACTCGCAGCAGCCCATCGTCGAGCCGAGCCACGCGGCGCCCACAGCCCGCACCCGGTCCGCGGCGTACTTGGCAAGATACTCCTTCGGCTGGGCCCCGCCTTCGCGCGTCACCATGTTCAGCCGGTTGAACCCCGTCGCGATCAACTGCTCGTCCCCGGGGTTCGGCAGCAGGTCGCCGGCCAGTTGCTCGATCGTGAACCGGTCGAACGGCTTGTTCTTGTTGAACGAGTCGATGACGTAATCGCGGTACGGGAAGATGTTCTGGTTCTGGTCGCCGTGGTAGCCGACGGTGTCCGCGAACCGCACGACGTCGAGCCACGGTACGGCCATTCGCTCGCCGTAGTGCGGCGACTGCAAGAGGCGATCCACCTGCCGCTCCCAGGCGCCGGGGGCGACGTCGGCGAGGAAGGCCTGCATCTCCTCCGGCGTCGGTGGCAGCCCGATCAGGTCAAGGCTCGCCCGGCGAAGGAGCGTCCGCCGGTCAGCAAGCGGCGACGGGCGTATGTTCTTCTCGTGCAGCCGTGCGTTCACGAACGCATCGACGGCATTCCCCGGCGCTGGTATCGGCGGCCGTTCCACGGGGATGTAGGCCCAGTGCGGCTCATACACGGCCCCGTCGGCGATCCAGCGCTTGAGCGTCTCCTTCTGCGCGGCGGTCAGAGACTTGTGCGTGTCGGCCGGCGGCATTCGCTCGTCGTCGGCGGCGGCGAAGATGCGGCGGACCAGTTCGCTCTCGTCCGGTTTGCCGGGGACGATCGCCTTTTTCGCGAGCGCGATGTCACGGTCGTCGAGCCGCAGCTTCGCCTTGCGACGGCCCTTGTCGGGACCGTGACAGAGGAAGCAGTTTTCCGACAGGATCGGCCGGACGTCGCGGTTGAACCGCACCGGCGACTCGGCACAGACGGGCGATGCCACAGCGCAAGCGGCGGCGGCGAGCAGGAAGAATCGATTCATCGCGGTTCCCGGCGGGTCGGTCGAAGAGGCTGGGCGGGCCGTCGGCGGGTGTTACCGACATTGTATCACGCCGGGTTTAGTCCGTCTGGCGGATGACTTTGACACCGACGCGTTCGCGGACCAGCGCCGCGGCGGCGTCCTCGGCCTGTCCGTGCGTCAGCCCGCGGTCGAGGACGAACGGCCCGCCGTCCACGACGACGGTCGCCTCCTCGGCCGGTATGCCGCGCTTCGACTGGACCAGCAGGACGAGTTGTGGCCGGGCCGTCAGCGGAAAGGCGTGCACTTCAACCGCCCAGTCCCGCGGCGGTTGTTCGCGGCGGAAGAGCCGCTCCAAGTCGGCGAGACCGGTCACGGCCGTGAGTCGATCGTCCGGACCGAGACGATGGCTGTGCGGCTCCGGCCGCGGCGCACCGTCCGGTCCCGCGACGGAGACCGGCATGAGCGCGTAGTCGATCGCGGCCGCGCGCACCGTCTGACCGTCCAGGCACGGGTCGCCCGCCTGGACGGCCAATTCGACGACCATCAAAAGTCGCCCGCCGACGCGGAAGACGGCCTGAACGCGGTCCCCGAACAAGGCCGCCACGAACGCCGGCGCGGCCATCGCCGGCAGCGACAATGCCAGCCGCACGTTCGACGACTCTCGCAACGTCTGCGCGAGGTGCGGATCCGACAGACGGACGACGACGCGTTGCTGCGGGTTGATCTCGCGGACGAGCAGCGCGATCTCGACGTTCGCCAGTTCGTTGTTGGTCGCGACGACGACCGCCCGGGCCGAGTCGACGCGGGCCTGCCGCATCACTTCGGGGAGCGTCGCGTCGCCGGGCACGACGGCGGCGCCGAGCCGCCGGGCGCTGGCGAGAAACCGGTTGTCCCGCGCCGGCTCGATCACGACCACCTGCTCGTCCAGCCGCAGCAACTCCTCCGCGACGCGGAAGCCGACGTTGCCGAGACCGCAGACGACGACGTGCCCGCCGTCGGGGATCCGCCGCACCTCGAACGCCCCGCCGAGTCGGGCCCGTAAGAGATATTGAGTTACGATGGCCGTGAACGCCGCGGTCAGCGCCGCCCCGGCGATGCGCAGAGCGCTGACGAAGACCTTCTGCCACGGCAGCAATTGTTCCGCCCGCAGGTCCGCCCCGGTCGCGATGACGCTGACCGTGTGATACAGCGCGCTCGGCACCGACTCGTCCATGCCGAAGTGGTAAACGAGCGTGCTGCCGAGGAGCACGGCCAGAAGCGTCCCCGTCGCGATCTTCACCGGCAGGTCGATTTCCGCGAGCGCCCGCCGGGCGACCCGGCCAAACCGCTTCATCCAGCCGGCCCAGCGGACGGAAACCAGCGCATGCTCCTCTTCGCGGCCGAGCACCCGGGCCAGGTCGCGCGGTTCGCCGCAAACCACGAGGCGGTCGCCGACGGCTAGCCGGGCGTCGGCCCGCACGTCGAGCAGAAACTGGCCGTCGCCCTCCGGCGGGAGATGCGCGAGCGGCACGCACCGATAACGGTCCGCGACCTCGGCGATCGTCCGCCGCAGCAGCCGCGAATCGTCGGCGACAGTCACGCTGACAATCTGCCGCGGCCCGTCGGCGAGCGGGAAGGCCGCGAGCAGTTCCCCCGTCAGCGCGGTCTGGGCGAGCAGCGGCGCGCTCAGGGCCGACACGCTCAATGCGAAGACGTTGTTGATCATCCGGCCCAGTCGGCCGATCAGGCTTTGGTTGAAGACGCGGATGACGATACGGACGTCGGGGTTGAGCCCGCGGACCGTCAGCCCGGTGGCGATGTTGACGAGGTCGTCGCTGGTACAGACGAGGACGCCCCGGGCGGTGCGGACGCCGGCGCGTTCGAGCACGTCCGCCTGTCGGCAATCGCCGGAGATACCACCCACGCCCGGTGGGAGAGACGAGGCATCCAGCTTTTGCTCGACGACGACGGCCGCCAGTCCGGCGGCGCGGACGTAATCCAGAACGCGCTTGCCGACGCGCCCCAGCCCGCACACGATCACCGGCCGGTCGTCCATATCTGATCTCGGAGTTGCTGTAAGATAGTGTATGGGGCCAGGTTTTTTGTTTCGCCGGCCGGCGAGTCTTCGAGCCGGCCGCCGGGTCAGCG
>DATJGQ010001098.1:0-4293 GCA_035494815.1 Gemmataceae bacterium | reverse complement strand
GAGGAGGCGCTTCGCGATCAGGTCCAGCCGGCCGTCGAGCGACTTCTCGGCGGTCAGCGCCGCCTGCGCCAGGTGCCGGGCCGCCTCGACGAACTGCACGTCGTTGAGCGTCACCAGCGCTTGCAGCGGCGTGTTCGTCCGTTCGCGGCGGACCGTGCAGGTCTCGCGGGTCGGGGCGTTGAAGATTTCCAGCATCGCCGGCGGGGCGGCGCGCTTCCAGAACGTGTACAGGCCGCGGCGGTAAAGGCCCTCGCCGGTGTCGCGCTTGTAGTCGCGGGTGTTCGAGCCGATCATCGCGACCGCCTCCCAGACGCCGTCGGGCTGGTACGGCCGCACGCTCGGCCCGCCGAGTTTGCGGACGAGCAAGCCGCTCGCTGCGAGAGCCGTGTCGCGGATCGTTTCGCCATCGAGACGGAACCTCGGGCCGCGCGACAAGAAGGTGTTCTGCGGGTCCTTCGCCAGCTTCTCGGGTGTCGTCGCGGCCGATTGGCGATACGTCGCCGAGGTGACGAGCAGGCGGAAGAACCGCTTCACGTCCCAGCCCGTCTCGCGGAACTCGACGGCCAGCCAGTCGAGCAGTTCCGGATGGCTCGGCAGTTCGCCGCTGATGCCGAAGTCGCCGGCCGTGCGGACGATGCCGGCACCAAACACCTCCTGCCAGAAACGGTTCACCGCGACGCGGGCGGTGAGGGGGTGTTCGGGCCGCAAGAGCCACTGGGCCAGTCCGAGCCGGTTTTTCGGCAGTTCGGCGGGAAACGGCGGCAGCGCGGCGGGCGTCTCGGCCGTCACCGGATCGCGGCGTTTGTCGTACTCGCCGCGGAACAGGACGTACGCCGTCGGCGCCTGGCCCCGCTCCTGCATGACGTGCGCGATCGTGCCCCGGCCCTGAATCGCGGCTCGCTCCTGATCGAGCGTCGCCACCCGTTCGGCGAGTTCGCGCGACGGCGCGTCACGGGCGGTCAGCCAACCTTCGAAGAGTTCAACCGTTTCGGCGTCGGACCGCTGCGGTTTCGTGACCAGGTAGGCGGCCCGGGTCGCGCCCGCCAGCCGCGAACCTTCGGCGGGCACAAGCGCCCGGTCGTAGACGCGGACGTCGTGGACGCCGATGTTGTCTAACTTGGACGGCCCTTGCCGGCGCGCGATCTTGAACGGGACTTCGGTGCGGATCGACCCGTTCAGCGAATCCGCGACCGGTTTGGCACTCTGCGGTCTGCCGTCCACATAAATGCGGACGCCCGCCGCTTTGCCGCCGCCGTCGTAGGTCATCAGCACATGCTGCCATTTGTCGCGGACCAGGGCCGCATCCGCGACGACTTTGATCGCGTTGCCCTCCCATTTGTGCACGATGTGCACGGTCGGACGGCCGGTATCGAGATACAGGTCCCAGCCGCGATAGGCGTTCCCTTCGTCCATGCGGGCGACGATTGGCCCGGTCAGGCGGTCGCGCGGCACCTTCACCCAAGCGGCGACCGAGAACGGCTGGTCTTTCTCGAAGTCGCCGGTCGCCTCGGTTTCGATTGTCACCGCGGCGGCGCTCTTGAATGCCTGCGCCGCGACGTGCCCGGGTTGCCAGGCCGGGGGTTTGGGAAGTGGGATCGTCCGGGCCTGTCCGTCCTCCATGACGGTGACCTGACTCCCGGTCCCCTCGTTCAGCAGTGCGTGGAAGCGCAACCCGTCGTGCGGCACCTCGGCGGCGACGCGGCCGGGTTTGGCGTCCTTGACCCAGCGGTCGAACTCCGGCCGAATCGCTTTCTTCCGCGCGTCGGCCCGACGGCGGACGGCGGCGAGATCCTTAAGGAGCGCGTCCCAGCGGCGTTGCTCCTCGAGCCGCGGCACGACCACGACCGGCGGCGTGTCCTTGATGTTGCCGTCCATCGCCCCTTGCGTCGTGTTGTTGAAGAACGCGGCGAGCGAGTAGAACTCCTTCTGCGAGAGCGGATCGAACTTGTGGTCATGGCAAACGGCGCAACCGGCCGTCAGGCCCATCCACACTTGGGCGGTCGTCTCCGTCCGGTCGCGGTCGTAGAGGACCAGGTATTCCTCGGGGATGACGCCGCCTTCGTTGGTCGTGATGTTGCAGCGGTGGAACCCCGACGCGATCTGCTGCTCGAGCGTTCGGTCCGGCAGCAGGTCGCCGGCCAACTGCTCGATCGTGAAGCGGTCGAACGGGAGGTTGCGGTTAAACGCGCCGATGACCCATTCGCGATACGCCCAATTCTCGCGGTAGTTGTCGAAGTGGATGCCGTGCGTGTCGGCGTAACGGGCGGCGTCGAGCCAGTACCGGCCGCGGTGCTCGCTCCAGTGCGGGCTGGCGAGCAGGCGATCCACGTAGCGCTCGTAAGCGTCCGGCGCGGGGTCGGCGACGAACGCCTCGACGTCCGACGGCTCTGGCGGCAGGCCGGTCAAATCGAAACTGACTCGCCGCGCGAGCGTTCGCCGATCCGCCTCGGGAGCGGGAGTGAGTCCGAGCGCTTCCAGCTTCGCAAAGATATACGCGTCGATCGGATTCTGTCCGAGCCGCGAATGTGAGGGAGCGGGCACCGCCGGCCGCACCGGCGCGATCAACGACCAGTGCGCCTGATACTCCGCCCCACTCGCGACCCAGCGCTTGAGCGTTTCCTTCTGGGCCGCCGTCAGCTTCTTGCGCGACTTCGGCGGGGGCATGACCTTGCCGGCCTCGTCCGCGAAGATGCGAGTGATCAGTTCGCTCTCGTCGGGCTTGCCCGGCGCGAAGACTCCCGCCTGCAACGCGTCGTCGCGGCGGTCGAGCCGGAGGTCGGCCTTGCGCGCGGCCGAATCCGGCCCGTGGCACGGGAAGCAGTTCTCGCTAAGAATCGGCCGGACGTCGCGGTTGTAGGCCACGTCGCCGTCGGCCCTGGCCATGCCCGGCAACGCGATGCAGACGAGCAATGCAACGGACGCACGCATGCCGATTCGCCTCTCAAAATGCTGCGCTAGTCACGGCGAACGGTCTCGCCGGGCTGGGTGGGGAAAGCGGTCACCGTTATTATGCACGACGGTGGTGCGGATTTCAGCGCGTGACCGGCCGCAGCGTCACCGCTCGGAGATCCATGACCGCCGCCGCCGCCTTGGATTTCACTTTTACCGACAGCGTCTGCCTGCCCGCCGCGTTAATCCGCACAGTCCCAATGTCGCGCACCTTAAACGCCTGGAAGCCGCCGGTGTCCTCGACGGCGAATGACAAGACCGAATCGGCGACCGACACCTCGGCGACGCTCTCGCCTTGTCCTCGGCCACAGCCTTGCAGGATTTCGACGCGAAACTCGCCGGGTTTCTTGACCTCGAACTCCCACGACGCCCAATCGCCGGCCTGCGTCCAGAAGCCGAGCGTGTCCTTGTGCGGCTGGGCTTCGTAACGAAGCTGTGTGCCGTGGACTTCCGCCGTTTTGGCGTGCATTGTGATCGTGCCGTCTGCGGCCTGGGGGTTCGGGTGATAGTCAGGGTTCGGCCGCGGCATTTGCGCCTCGACGTCCACCCGCCAGAGTTCGAGTTTCGCGGCCAGTTGGCGGACGACGTCGGGCTTGTCTGCGGCCAGGTTGCGCGACTCGCCGGGATCGCGCTTCAGGTCGAAGAGTTCGCGGCGGCCGTTCTCGTAGAACTCGATCAGTTTCATGTCGCCGGCGCGGACGACGCCGCCCGGCCGCCCGCCCTGGTTCGCGTAGTGCGGGTAGTGCCAATAGAGCGCGTCGCGATCGTGGTTCACCCCTCCGCCGTTCAATAACGGGGCGATGCTCTCGCCGTCCGGCTTGCTGTTCGTGGTGACGCCGCAGAGCTCCAATACGGTTGGGAAAAAGTCGATACTCGAGACCGGCACGTCGCTGACGCGGCCCGGCTTCTCGACGCCCGGTCCCGCGATAATGAGCGGCGCGCGGATTCCGCCTTCATAGAGGAAGCCCTTGCCTTCGCGCAGCGGCGCGTTCGTCGTCGCCGGCGTGTTCGCCCCTTCGTGGACTGCGAGGCCGCCGTTGTCGGATGTGAAGATGACGAGCGTCTTCTGATCGAGACCGAGATCGGCGAGCTTCTTCACCACCCGGCCGACGCTCTCGTCCATGCTCTCGACCATCGCGGCGTAGATGGGGTTGTTCTGCGTACCGGGTCGTCCGTCGGTCGCGTACTTCGCGACGAGTTCCTTTTTCGCCCGCAACGGAATGTGCACGGCGTAGTGCGCAAAGTACAGAAAGAACGGCCGATCGCGATTCCTCTCGATGAACCGCTCGGCTTCGGTCGTCAGTCGGTCGGTCAGGTATTCGCCGTCGGTTGCCTGCTCCAGCC
>DATJGQ010001097.1:0-2829 GCA_035494815.1 Gemmataceae bacterium | reverse complement strand
GCCTGTCCAGAGCCGGCACTGTTTCGCTGTGCAGTTCGGATCGGCGACGAGCGCCGTCACACGACTCGCGGTGTTGTTGGTCGCACCCGAGAACGAGATGACACCCGGCTCGGTGGCGTTTCGCACGGGGCCGTAAAGGTGCCACGTGTGCGAGGTGCCCTTCGGGTCGCTCTTTTTCGCGTCCGCCGCGGCGATCGCGTTGAACGTGTCCTCCGCCCGTTGAGCGATCGCGGGCGGGATCACGTTGGCCGGATAGGTGCGCTCCGCCGCCTGGTAGGCGTCGAAGCTCACCGGGCCGAGGCCCGGGGTGTCGCCGGCAGAGTCGGCATCGCCGCCCTCGCCGGCCTTGGCGAGTACAGCGGCATTACCGGCCTGGGTGCCTCCTGAACCGCTCGCGAGCGCGAGCAGTAAGGCCGCAAGGAAAGCCGCCGCGATGACAACGGCGACCATGGCGACCCTGTATCGCTTCCGAAGCATTCTCCCCCTCCTTACCTCGATGGGACGCTTCATCACGGCCGCCGCCTTCGTTGCGGCGACTCTCAGAGGCGACATGCGGACACTCCGATCAAGACGGTGAACCAGCTCGGCGTTGAGACTGCGGCCCGAACGTTCGGCCGCAGCGGCAAGTGCCCTCCGCAGCTCCTCCGGCATTCGCAGGAGGAACCGGTATGTCTCCCCTGGCAAAGCCGCGCGACTATAAACGGCCTTGGCCGTGATATCAAGCGTGATATCGCGGGGCTTCTACCGCTTTACGGAGCGACAGCGGTGCCCGCGTCGACGAGGCCCGCGCCGTAGGCGTCCGCAAAGGGAAGCGGGTGGGTCGTGTCCAGGTGGCAGTAACCCGTGTTGCACGGTCGGCCGTCGTAGGTCGGACTCGTGTTGCTCGGGTCGTCCGGGCCCGTGTAGTTCGTCATCGTCCGCCGCGCCGTCGCCTGAAGACGGGCGATCAGATCGGTCGGATCGTGCCGGAGCGCCGGCTTTGCGGAAACCACGAGCGCGGCGACCCCAAGCGCGTTCGGCGCCGACATCGACGTCCCCTGGAGCCAGCCGAAACCGGCCCCGCCGACCTTGAAGCAGGCGAAGTTGAAGAGCGACGACTCGAGCGGGTCGCGGCAAATGGCGCCGTTGTCGACCAGCGCTCCGAGCGACCCCCAGCCGCCGTAGAGAATGTTGCCGTCGCCGCCGTCCCAACCGGGGAGGTTGAAGCGGCGGGCGCCGCCGGGAGCGGCAAGGTCGACGCGCGAGCCGTAGCTCGAGTAGTAAGTGAGCTGGTCCCGGGCGCCGACGTGCATTCCAACCCCGAACGGGTCGTCCGCGGGCGCCGCTCCGTTGCCGTTGTTCGTGGCCGAGACCATGACCACACCCGGAACGCCGGCCGGGGCCTCGAGCAGCCCACGAAGGTCGGAGTCCGCGGAGTCTGCCCCCGGAGCCGTGGTCGCGATGCCGTCGGGCCCGCTCGAGACCTGGCCGACACCACTCAGCGTGCGGCCGCCGACTGTCGTCGTCACGCGGTTGACTCGCACGTGCTCGTTGCCGGCTGCTGCGAAGATCGTGACCCCGCGCGCACGGCAGTACTGGACGACGTCGTTGAAGAGGAGGTATGTCTGCGCGTCGGTCGGATCGTTCGGATCGAGATAGCCGGTGATCGACATGTTGACGAGGTCGACGCGATCGGAGCAGGCCTGGAGCAGGCCGGCAAGGATCCAGTCCGGGAAAGCGCCGAAGCCGGAGGCGAGGACCTTGTAGCTCGAGACCTGAACCTTCGGCGCCACGCCGTTCGACGCGAAGCCGTTCAGCGCTCCGGCGATGCGGCTAGCGACCCAGGTGCCGTGGCCCTCCTTGTCCTCGTTGCCGCAATCTGTCAGTCCGGCGTCCTTGAGCGCCTTCTCGCCGAAGGCGTGCCGAAGCGCATCGCAGGGGACGAAGGTCTCGGCCTTGCCGTCGAGGTTGTCCTTCAGTTCGCGGTGGGACTTCTGGATGCCGCTGTCGAGGACGGCAACCTTGACGGTCTTGTCACCGAGGGTCGTCGCCCAAGCGCTCGCGACGTTCATGCGGGCGTCGTCCCACTGCAAGATCCCCTCCGGATTGGTGACGCCAAGGAACGAGGAAGCGTCGTGCCATGGATCCGGGAACGAGTGGGACTTGCCGAACTCGGGCGTGCCGACGAGGCCGAGGTTCCTGCCGCCGTCGACGGTAACCGGCCCGTCGAACATCGACTCGGCGAAGAAGGTGGAAACGTGCGAGTTCGCCCCGATCCTGGCGCCGAAGTCATGGGCAACGGGCGCGACCGCCATCGCGCCGACCGGGCTGAGATCGGTGACGACCTCGCCGCCGGCGTTCGCGATCGCCGCCTGCATCTGCGCGGGCGTGGTGCCGCTGTCGAAGCGGACGATCGTGACCCCGAAGGGATTCGGATCGGCCTTCGCGTAGGCGGGTGCAACGGCAAGGAATGCCGCAATGCAGAGGGACAGGAAAAACAGCCGCTTCACCGCACTTCAGGTGTCGGCACCGCCGCTGGACCGGGTTAGGTCGGCGTCACTCGATCGGGGGACGCAGAAGGGCCGCCCGGAGGCGGCCCTTCATGCAGCTCGCTTGGAATCAGCGGCTTACTTCTTGTGGTCCTGCATCGCAAGCGGGCACGGCGTGTCGAGCCACGGAGTGAGGTCTCCTGCTCCACCTCCACCTGCAGCTGTGAGCTTGTCGAAGAAAACATCGGACTGCTCGCAGATCGGATTGCGGCCGGGTTCCAGATCGCTCGCGGCAGCGCCGCCGGAGCCGCGACCGTTACGAGCATCGGTCCAGAGCCCGTACATCTTGTTCGCGTTCGGA
>DATJGQ010001096.1:0-2644 GCA_035494815.1 Gemmataceae bacterium | reverse complement strand
GGGGCGGCCTGAATCGCATTTTCGTCATAGCGTTGGCGTTCCCCGAACGGTGTTCATCGGGACAACGCCGGTGGCTCGCACGCCTCAGCGAGGCGCGCGGGAACTCGCGGCACCTTGCACGAAGCAACGAGCCGCGATGCGGCAGGGCCGAGGATCGGTCGAATCGTAATCCGCCGTCCCGCAGTCGGGACGGAATGTTGACCGCCGTAAGACTGGCGCGGTTGACGGGCCTTACGGCTGGTGGCGACGAGGGGGTATCCATGCGACGCGCATGCTTGGGCATGGTCTTAAGTTTTTCACTCCTGACCTGCGGGTGTTCCGGGTGTGGGGCCTCGGGCCAGCCTTCGGGCGTTGGGCAGTCCGGCAGCTCGGCGTCCGGAAGCGGAAACAGAGACGTCATTAAGTGGAGTGGAATCGACACGGGTTACAGGTCGGAGGAAACTGGAAAATGACCCGACTGTTCGGACCTGCTATTGCGGTACTGGCGCTGGCAGGCGTGCTGTTCGGGATCGGCTTCTGGGCCGGTCTTCCACGACAGAAGGACGGCATCGTAATCTGGTCAACGGGACCGACGGTCACGCATATCGAGTCGTTGGCGCAGTTGGTGGCCACAAAGGTGTCCGTCTCGGACGTGTTGATCGCCGAAGGCCGAGGCTACCGCGGGTCGTGGCTGATTAAGGGTGACGGGCTGGTCGCCATCGACCTGGCTCGGGCCAAAGTTGCGGACGTGGACAAACATTTGCGCAAGGCCAAGATCGTGTTGCCCCAGCCCAAAGTCCTCTCCGCCCGCGTTGACCACGAGCGCACGAAGACCTGGAGTGTTGAAAAAACGACATGGGTCCCCTGGGGCGGCGACGGTGACGCCCTCCGCGATCAGGCGATGTACCATGCCCAGAAACTCGTTGAGCACGCCGCCGGATCGGCGGATCACATCCAGCAGGCGCGCGTATCCGCGGAGAAGGTCATCGACAGCATATACCGAATGGTCGATTGGGAAGTCACTGTAGCCTGGGAAGACTCGAAGTAGAGTTCCCGCTTCATGCCGCTATCGATTGAAGATCCGGCCAACGGCTTCGATATGGCACCGATGAGCGGGGCAATTGGACTGCTAAGTGGTCATCCCAGACGCTCCGATTCATCGTCGCAAGGAGGCGGGAGACTATGGAAAATGCCCCACGCGCCGCCCCGGCGTGCCGGGGCGGCGAAGCGGGCGCTAGCGAATTTTTTTCGGCCGGATGTCGCCGGCCAGCAGGTTCAGGCATAGCAGGGCGCCAAGCGCCATCCAGAAGACGGTCACCGATTGGACGGCCCCGCCGATCAGGGCGGCGATGGCTAGGGAGCCGGCCGCATAAGCGGCGTTCAGCTTGTGCCGTGCGGTCATGACGGTCACCTCCTCTCCTCGGCCCGCGTGAAGCCGGGAGTCCGTGCCGGGGGCCGTGGCCGGCACGGACGCTGACATTCATCCCGGCGGCGCGCTCGCCGTGGTCGCAGCGACCCACAGGATGATGGCAGCCCCGGCGAGGCCACTCAGCGCCGCCGCATTGGCGGATCCGCAATAGCCAATCACCATTCCGGTGGCGGCGCCCGCGACAATCCATGCCGCACATTTCGCAGGACTTGTCAGCGCGCGCCGCGCGACTACGACGAGCGGCGCGGCCAGCCGGCCCAGCGTACGGCACGAGTACCGGAACGTCCTCCGCGCCTCCAGAGTCCCGACCGCCAGCCAACGGCCGAGTGGGTGCCTAATTCGATTGTCCGGGTGGGTGGTCGCTGCCGCCGGCGGTGTTGGCCTGGCCACTATCTCCAGCGTCGCGGACTCCACCGCCTCGCGGACCGCCTTCCCCACGACGGCCGAGACGGCGGCCGTGACCGAATCATTGAGGGCGTCGGAGAGGCCGTTTAAGATCCCGTCCAGCCGGTCGAGCTGGTCGCCCAGACTCGGCCGAGCCCGACCGTTCGCGCCGGACCGCGTTGTCACGATCGCCATTCCAGTCCTCCTTCTTGGTGGTTTGGACAAATCCGCCCTGGCCGCGGGACTCTCCGCCGGCGGTCAGGCGACCGCGGCGTAGCCTTTTCCGGTTTTCTGCCGGATCAGCTTGTCGGCGTGGTAGCGGGCGGCCGCCGCGTCCGGGAAGGTCCTAGTCGTCGTCTGCCCCTGCGTGCCGTTGCGGCCGAACCGGACCAGGACTTCCGTCCCGCGGGTCGTGATCTCCCAGAACTTGTCGCTGCCGCCGCCGACGAACTCGAACCGCTTGGTCGTGTTGATCGCAGTCGCCATGCTTGCTCTCCTTTGTGGGGTTGAGGAAAGCCGGCCGGAGCCTTAGCACCGGCCGACGAAAACGGGGAATCGCGGCACGCCGCCGTCGGTCAGCCCCTGAAACCGGAAGGTGACCCAGGTGTCGAGCGGCGGCGGGGACGACCGCACGGCATCGGAAAGGCCGGTACCGACCGCGAACCGGGTGCCGTCGGCCAGTTCCACCAAGAGGGCACCGAGGCGTCCTTTGTGTCGGCCCCGTCCCGCCTCGTGGCCGACGACCCTCGCCTCGGCGTCGTGAAAGGTTTTCACCTTGAGCAGGGCCGCCGACCGCCTCGCCTCGTACCGCGATTCTGGCTTTCGCAACATGAGACCTTCGCCGCCGAGCGC
>DATJGQ010001095.1:0-3117 GCA_035494815.1 Gemmataceae bacterium | reverse complement strand
CCTGATTATCGCCCGGCCCCATTTCGGACAAGCGCCACACCACTCACCAAACTCACCCCTCACCATCACCAAGCCGGAGGCGCCCCATGCCCGCTCCGCGATTCGGCGTGTATGCTGGCGTCATGGCGCTCACTTCGCTCGTCGCCGAGTCCGACGCCGCCCCGCCGACGGGCTACCTGAAGCCGCCGCAAGCGATCCGCGATGTGCTCGACGCCCCGCCGCCGCCCAATGTCAGCGTCAGCCCGACCCGCGACCATGTCATGCTCCTGCACTCGATCCGCTACCCCGCCCTTGCCGACGTCGCCGCGCCGATGCTACGGCTCGCGGGCTTGCGGATCAATCCGCGGACGAACGGCCCGCACCTTCCGCCGATGATTCACGGGTTAACTCTGCAATCGCTCGCGGACGACCCGCCAGAGCCGTTCGGCCTGCCGGTGCAAGGGCCGATGAACGCGCCGTTCTGGGCGCCGGATGGTAAGCGGTTCGCCTTTTCGCGCCCGGCCGGGGGCGCGTATGAGTTGTGGGTAGGCGACGTCCCGACGCGGTCGGTGCGACGGATCGACGGCGTTCGGCTGAACAACGCGCTCGGCGACACGCTCGAATGGCTGCCGGATAGCCGGACGCTGCTGTGCCACACGATCGCCGCCGATCGCGGCCCGCCGCCGGCGCCGCCCGCCGTGCCACCCGGGCCGAACGTGCAGGAGAGTAGCGGCCCCGCGGGCCCGGTCCGCACCTTCCAAGACCTGCTGCAGACGCCGTATGACGAGGCGCTCTTCGATTACTACACGACGTCACAGCTCGCCCTCGTAGACGTCCAGACGAATTCGCTGCGTCCGTTCGGCCCGCCGGGAATCTTCGTGGAGTCCGAGCCGTCGCCCGACGGCCATTACATTCTCGTCTCCCGCGTTGAGCGGCCGTACTCGTACCTGTACACGTTCACGTCATTCCCGCGATTGGTCGAGGTGTGGAACCGCGAGGGTGCGGTGGTCCACACGGTCGCCCGGTTGCCACTGCAGGACAAGGTCCCGATTGAGGGCGTGCCAACCGGCCCACGGCAGATCGCCTGGCGGCCGACGCGCGATCGCACGCTCGTCTGGGTCGAGGCCCTCGACGACGGCGATCCGAAAAAGAAGGTCCCGCACCGCGAGCGGCTGATGACGACAGTCGTTCCGCCGAAGGGACCGCCGCCGGAAATTGCGCGTCTGGAACAGCGGTTCGCCGGCCTTACCTGGGGCGAGAAAGGCGGACTGATGTTCGTCCGCGATTACGACCGCGACCGCCGCTGGGTCCGAACTTTCGCAATTTCCGCCGATCGCACCGAGACGCCGCGCCTGGTTTGGGAGCGATCGATCCACGATCGATACGGCGATCCGGGCACGCCGATGTTGCGTCGACTGCCGAATGGTCAACCGGTCCTTTGGCAGCACGGCGAGAACATTTTCCTCGTGAGCAACGGCGCGACGCCCCACGGGGACCGGCCGTTCCTCGATCGATTCGACTTGGGCACGCACAAGTCCGAGCGCCTTTTCCGCTGTGGCGACGGTGCCTACGAGGGTGTCGTGGCGCTGCTTTCGCCCGACGGCTCGCGCTTTCTGACC
The DNA here is from genome assembly GCA_035494815.1 of Gemmataceae bacterium. Classification (GTDB taxonomy): domain Bacteria; phylum Planctomycetota; class Planctomycetia; order Gemmatales; family Gemmataceae; genus DATJGQ01. Next base: position 1,519 of record DATJGQ010001095.1, on the reverse strand, counting down.
GTTCACCAATCGCCACACGACCCGCCGAACTACTACGTCCGCCGAGCCGGCACCGATCGCAAACAGGAAGTCACACGATATCGCGACCCGACGCCGCAACTCCGCGGCATCACGAAGAAACTCGTCACCTATCAGCGGCCCGACGGCGTGGCGCTTTCGTTCACGCTCTACCTGCCGCCCGATTACAAGGAAGGCACGCGACTGCCGACCGTCGTCTGGGCGTATCCCCTGGAATTCATCGGGGCGGACACGGCCGGGCAGGTGGTCGGCTCACCGGACCGGTTCACGACGATCACCGGCCCGTCGCACCTCTTCTTCCTGCTCGCCGGGTACGCCGTACTCGACGGGGCATCGATGCCGGTGGTCGGCCCGCCGGAGACGGCCAATGACACCTTCATCGACCAAATCGTCGCCAGCGCCAAGGCCGCGATCGACAAGGCGGCCGAGATGGGCGTGACCGACCCGAAGCGCGTCGGCGTCGGCGGGCACAGCTACGGCGCCTTCATGACCGCGAACCTGCTCGCGCACACGGACCTTTTCAAAGCGGGCATCGCGCGCAGCGGCGCGTACAACCGCACGCTGACGCCGTTCGGCTTCCAGAGCGAACGCCGCACGTTTTGGGAGGCGCCGGAGATTTATGCGAAGGTCTCGCCGTTCCAGTTCGCCCACAAGATCAAGGCGCCGCTGCTATTGATCCACGGCGAGGCGGACAACAACCCCGGCACATTCCCCGTCCAGAGCGAGCGGATGTACCACGCGATCCGCGGCAACGGCGGGACGGTACGGTATGTGACGTTGCCGCACGAGTCGCACGGCTACGTCGCCCGCGAGTCGGTGGAGCACACGCTGTACGAGATGATCGCGTGGTTCGATCGGTATGTGAAGAATGCGGACGCGACTCGCGACTAGTCCGGCGAGCGGCGGGGTTCACGCCCGCCGGGTGTGAGTCGCCCGGTGGGGATGAACCCCGCCGCTCGCAAATTCCTACCCCGCGCGACGGAACAGGCTTAACGGACGGCGGACAAGATCCGCAAGTCGGACCACTTTTGACCGCCTGAGTCCCGCCACTTCGAAGCGAAGCCTGGAGACTTCCTCCCGCAACCGGGCAACTTCGCGCCACGCGGCGTTGGTCTCCGACTCTCGCAAGAATGCCCCGAGCCTGGAGGCCCCCGCGGCGCGCTCGCCGGCCGACCGCTGCCCCAGCACCGTGAACCGCGGCCCGTTCCGTTCACGGCGGTCGTCCAACACCTCGACCGAACTAAATCCTAAATCGCCGAGCAGCCGCAGCAAGTCGTCGCGGTAGACCCACCGCGAGGTCGGCTCGACGCCCGAGAAGACATCGGCCCACTTGCCTTCCTGATAAACCTTGGCCCGATACGTCGCCCCGTCCGCGGCGATGTCCACCCGCGGAAACGGTAAATCGTCGGTCGCGTAATGCGTGTCGAGCAGCAGCGAATCGGCCAGGCCGGCGACGCGGCGCAGATGGCCGACCGGATCGCTCAAGTGATACAGCACACCG
>DATJGQ010001094.1:0-14040 GCA_035494815.1 Gemmataceae bacterium | reverse complement strand
CCTCCTTTACGACCAAAGTGCGGATGATCGGCCAACGGACGGACATTCAGTTGAACTCAGTGCCGGTGAGTTTGAGGAACGCGGCGCGGAAGTCAAACTCGCGGGTCCGCAGGCTGTCTACCGTCCCGGCGGCGACCTGAGCGGCCAGCTCCGCACGCTCGTCCGCCCGCTCCAGGTTGTACGAAACCCGCCGCCCGTCGCGGAGGATCACATCGGCCGACCGTTCGTGATGTTGTCGCCGCAAATTGAGCGGCGTATCGAGGGCGACCAGCCGGCCGCGGTTCAGAATGGCCACGCGGTCGCAGATCTCCTCAACCTCCTCCATGTTGTGCATCGTCAGCAGGACGGTCACGCCGTCGGCGACGAGCGCCCGCAGAGTCCGGCGGACGAGTGCCGCCGAATGCTGATCCAGGTTCGCGGTCGGCTCGTCCAGGTAGAGCACCGGCGGCCGGTGGAGCAAGGCGCGGGCGAGCAGCAGCTTGCGGCGCATGCCGAGTGAATAGCCGCGCACAGGAACGTCCGCCGCCTCGGCCAGCTCGACCAGCCGCAGGCACTCGTCGACGCGCTGGTCCGAAATACTGTAGAGTCCGGCGAAGACACGAAGGTTGCGACGCCCGGTGAACTCGTCGAAGTGGTTTTCGCGATCGGGCACATAACCGAACAGCGGCTTGACCAACGGCCAGTCGCGGACGACGTCGAGGCCGTTGACGGAGACGCGCCCGCCGTCCGGGCGATGCTGCCCGATGAGTACGCGGAGGGTACTGCTCTTGCCGGCGCCGTTCGGGCCCAGCAAGCCGAACAGTTCGCCGCGGCGGACTACGAGGTCGAGCCGATCGACGGCGCTGAACGAGCCGTAGCGGACGATCAGTCCTTCGAGGCGGATCGCGTCATGAGACGACATTACTGGCCCCGGAATCGAGGCTTAGCAGGGATTGACGTCTTGGATGATGACGAGGCGGTCGTCCTGACTCACTTCATACACGATGACGAGCGGCGGCACGAACCAGATGCGCTGGTTATCGGATCGCGATTCACCCACCCGCAACGGGTCGGCGGCAAGAGTCGAGTCGATTTCGCTGGTCGCCGCCGTCATGGCATCGCGGTCGGAGGCGGCCATCCATAGCTCAGCCAGGCGCTGTTCCATCGTGGGGTGCCACGTCACTGTGTACCGGGCCATTCATCGACTCCAGGCTGCGCATGATTTCGGCCAATGATTTGCCCGGACCTTTCCGTTTTCGCGCCTCGTCGATCTCTTCATCGGTGAAGAGGGCGTTCGCACGATCGTACATCATCCGCCTGTAGGCGGGATCCGGAATCAGACGGCCGATGACTTGCCCGGACTCGTCGCACAGCTCCAGCTCTTCGAGGCAGCCGAGCAGCTTGATTCTAGTCATCTGGTCGATGGTCTTGCGGACCATATCCCACCTCTCAGATGCTCTGTTGCGTGAGGACGATCTACGACACATTCTAGCACCACCAGAAGTTGGTCGCTACCGCGTCACGTTGAAGTACTTCGCCGCCGGATGGTGCACGACCAACGCCGTCGTCGACTGTTCCGGCTCCAACTGGAATTGCTCGCTCAGTGCTAGGCCGATCCGCTCCGGTTGCAGCAGCGTGAACAGCTGCACCTGGTCTTCCAGCGCGGGGCACGCCGGGTAGCCGAACGAGTAGCGGCAGCCGCGATAGTGCTTCTTGAAGAGCTTCTGCACCTGCGGGGCGTCGTCACCGCCGATGCCCCACTCCTGCCTTAGCCGCTTGTGGAAGTACTCGGCGAGCGCTTCGGCCGATTCGACTCCGAGGCCGTGCAGGTAGAGGTAATCGGTGTAACGGCCGGTGTTGAAGAACTCGGCCGCCCGCCGGGTGACCTCCGGGCCCACGGTGACCGCCATGAATGCGACGACGTCGGTCCCACGACCTTCCGCCGGGCGGAAGTAGTCGGCGAGGCACAGATACTCCCCGTGGTCCTGGCGCGGGAACGTGAACCGCAGACGTTCGGTCGTGCGATCGTCTTGGTAAACGATCAGGTCGTTCCCGTCCGCCGCGCACGGGAAGAAACCGTACGCCGCCTGGGGTCGCAGGATTCTCTCGTCGATGCACAGTCGCTTGAGCCGTTCCAATGCCGGCATCGCGACTTCGTGCATGATCCGCTCGTACTCTTTCGCGGCGACGTTGTTCTTGCTGAAGCCCCACTGCGTGCTCATCAGCGTCCGGACATTGAGGAAGCGGAACACGTCCGGTACGGCGATGTCGGTGACGACGCGGCTGCCCCAGAACGGCGGTTCGGGAACGTTCGGGGCGGGCGGTGTTTCGCCTCTCTCCCGGCTTTGCGGCAGAGGGGACGGGGGTGAGTGTCTTCGCTTTTCCCTCAGCCCCGTCCCCTCTCCCGCAAAGCCGGGAGAGGGGGGCACGGCGGCCAGCTTACTCGTGCGCGGTTTGAGCGCGGCAAGACCGACGCTGCCAGCCGCGCGCTTTCGCTCCGGCGCGCACAACTCGTCCATGATGTGCAGCCCGGCGAACGCGTCGGCCCCGTAATAGAGCGGGCCCTTGTAGAGCCGCCGCAGGTCTTCCTCGACGTACCGCCGTGTCAACGCAGCACCGCCGAGGATGACCGGCATCTGCAGCCCGCGCTCGTTGAGCGTCAGCAAATCCTCTTTCATGACCACGGTCGATTTGACCAGCAACCCACTCATGCCGATCGCGTCGGCCCGGTTCTCCTCGAACGCGCGGATCATGTTCTCGACCGGCTGCTTGATGCCGAGGTTGAAGACCTTGTAGCCGTTGTTCGTCAGGATGATGTCCACGAGGTTCTTGCCGATGTCGTGCACGTCGCCCTTGACCGTGGCCAATACGATCTTGCCTTTCTCCGCCCCCTCCACCTTTTCCATGAACTGTTCGAGATACGCGACTGCCGCCTTCATCACCTCGGCCGACTGGAGCACGAACGGCAACTGCATCTGCCCGCTGCCGAACAGGTCGCCGACGACTTTCATGCCGTCGAGCAGGATGGTGTTGATGATGTCGAGGGGCGAATACTTCTCGCGGGCGGCGTCGAGGTCGGCGATGAGCGTTTCGCGGCGGCCCTGGATGATTGCCTGTTTGAGGCGTTCCTCGACCGTCGCGCCGAGACTGGCGCCTTTCGATTGGGCGGTCTCCGCTTTCTTGTCGGCATAGTGCTCGATCAATTGCCGGAGCGGGTCGCCGCCGTCGCGCTCGTTGAAGATGAGCCGGCGGGCGAGTTCGCGGCCCGTGTCGTCGATCCGCGCCAGTGGGATAATCTTCGCCGCGTGCAGGATGGCCGAGTCGAGCCCGGCCTCCAGGCAATAATGCAGAAAGACGCTGTTCACCACCTGTCGGGCGTACGGGTGCAGGCCGAAGCTGACGTTCGACAAACCGACGTGCGTCAACGCGCCCGGCAGTTCCGCTTTGATTCTGCGGATCGCGTTGATCGTTTCGAGCGCGCTGTTCCGCAGGTCCTCCTGGCCGGTCGTCACCGGGAAGACGAGCGGGTCGAAGAGCAGGTCCGTCGGCGGGATGCCGTACTCTTGCGTGCAGACGTCGTAGATGCGCTTGGCGACCTGGAACTTCCAGTCGGCGGTCGTCGCCTGGCCCTGCTCGTCGATCGTCAGCGCGACCAGCGCGGCGCCATAGCGCTTGGCCAGCGGCACGACGACGTCGATCTTCTTGCGGCCGTCTTCCAGGTTGATCGAGTTGATGATCGCCTTGCCGCTGATGAGCTTGAGCGCCTCTTCGATCACCGGGGGCTCGGTCGAGTCGATCATCAGCGGCTTGCGGACGCGTTCGTTGAACTGGCGGACGACCTCCCGCATGTCGCGGACTTCGTCCCGGCCGACGTAAGCGGTACAGACGTCGAGGACGTGGACGCCCTCGCGCTCCTGCTCCTGCGCCATCTGCACCAGGCCTTCGAGGTCCTCCGCTTCGAGGAGCTGCTTAAACTTTTTGCTGCCGTTCGTGTTCGTCCGCTCGCCGACGAGCAGTGGCCGCGGCTCCTGACGCAGGGCGATCGCCCCGTGCAGGCACGACACCGCCGGCTCCGACGCGGGAGTCCGTGCGTGTGCCTTGGTCCCGCGGAGCGCCTTGACGACTTCGGCCAGGTGCTCGAACGTCGTGCCGCAGCAGCCGCCGACCATGTTGACGCCGAACTCCTTGACGAAGTGCGTCAGCCACTCGGCGAGTTCCCGCGGCGACAGCGGGAAGACCGCCTCGTCGTTGACCGTCTGCGGCAGGCCGGCGTTCGGCAGACAACTGACTTTGCGCGTGCACTGTTTGCTCAATTGCTGGACGTGACCGACCATCTCCTTGGGGCCCAGGGCGCAGTTGATGCCGATCACTTTGATTTCGGGGAACGTTTCCAGCGTTGTGATCGCCGTCGCCATGTCGCTGCCGGCGAGCATCGCCCCGTTGTCGAGGATGGTCACCTGCACCATCAGCGGCACGCGGCGGCCGACTTCCCGCATCGCGTCCAACGCGCAGATTACCGCGGTCTTCGATTGCAGGATGTCGAAACAGGTTTCGATCAGGATGGCGTCGACGCCGCCCTCGAGCAGGCCGCGCATCTGCGGCTTGTGCGACTCGTACAGCGCGCCCGGGTCGATGGCGATCTCGGAGTTGGAGATGATCGACGGTTGCTTCGTGCCCGGGCCGACCGAGCCGATCACGAATCGCGGCCATTCGGGCGTGCTAAGCTCGTCCGCGGCTTCCCGGGCGAGGCGGGCGTTGAGCTTGTTCAACTCCAGGCAGCGGTCGCCGATGTCGTACTCGTCGAGGACGTTCCGGCTGGCGCTGAACGTGTTGGTCTCGACCGCGTCGCAGCCGACTTTCAAAAAGCCGCGGTGAATGTCGCGGACCCATTCGGGATGGGTCCAGGCGACGGCGTCGCAGAGGTTGAGGAACTTGTGCCCGCCCCAGTCGGCGTCGGTCGGCCGGTAGCGATGGATGTTCGTCCCCATCGCCCCGTCGAGGATGAGGACGCGATCGTCGAGTACACGCAGGAGGTCGTTGGCCATTGATCGGCGATCTTCGAGAACCGGCGGCGTCAGCCGCCGGGTGAGGGCGTTCACCCGGCGGCCGACGCCGCCGGTTCTTGTTGAAGATAGGGGACGGCCCGCCCGGCTACCAGAGCGACCGTCCCCGCATCGGCGTGATGCGAAGAAGAGTTGACCGGCCGGCTGCCGCCTTCCGTGCGGTCCGGCGGGTCAAAGGCCCTCGCGCGTCCTGCAAGGCCGAGAAGAAAAACGGGCCGACCCCCTTAGGGCGCCACTGGTGGGGCGGAAGCCGCATCGATTCCGTCCCTGGACCCTCGACTCCATGTCGCCTGCGTGGGACGTCAATGTCCCTGGGCGGGCACCGGTCGGGGGCCGGCCTGAACACATTGCCGTGGCCCCAGTCCGGGGACGACGGCCGACGGGAGATTATTCGATCAGAAAGTTGACCGCGTGATCATGTCCCACAAACCACCGACACATCACCGGGCGGACGATCCCGGGGGCGGCACTGAGCGAGCTCGACGGGCCGGAGCGGCAGTGAAGCCGGCCGTGGGGCGCGCAGCAAGGGGCGGCTGCGGGGCGCCGGGCGAGAGACGGGAAGGGCGTTCGCTTTGCGAGAAGCAAGTCATGGGCAGAAATCTAACCATTCGCGCGGCGAAGTCAATTCTTATTTTCCGCCAGCTGACATTTTTCCGATTCAAACGGTCGCATGCTCGCCGCTTAGGGCATTATTTTTTTTCGCCACGGCACGCGACGGCTTCCCGGCTCGACCGTCAATTCAATGGATTAGCATGTTTCACGAATCTTCATGTCTTCCGGAGCCGCTCTCCTGACTTTCTCATGCCGTTCAGGAGATAGCTGAATCGGTTGTGGCGGCGCATGAAAAAACCTCCGCCTGTGCCGTGGGGGGCGTTTTTTGTGGACCCGCCGATAAGGTGGGGGCCGCCCGCCCGGGTTATGGATCCCACTGCACGCCGCACAAGGCGGGGGTGGGCTTGCATGCGCCGGACGTTTGAGTGTCTGGCCCCCTGGCAGGTCGACATCGGTCCGACAAAAAAGGATCGTCCCGTCACGTACACCGCAGAGGTCTTACCATCTTTAGCGGTTCCCGCGGGCCGGTCAAGTCCGTATCTGCGTGACCGGTCCGCTTGCCGGCCGACCGCTTCTACTTACATTACTTGCGCGGACACTCCCGCTTCCTCCCCGCCCATTCAGAGGTCGCCGTGGCCTTTCCCACGATCGTCATCGGCATCGGGATGCTGCTCATCGGCCTGCAAGGCTACTTCGATTTCGGCGGCGTTCTGCGCGTCAAGGAGCACAGCCCGACCGCGCTGATCCCCGCAGCCATCGGCGCCGTCCTGATCGTTTGCGGCATTCTCTCGCGCGACGACCGGCTCCGCAAGCACGTCATGCATCTCGCGGCGGTTGTCGGCGTGCTCGGCTTTTTCGGCGCGATTTGGCGGCCCGTCAAGGCGCTGGCGCAGGAGGGCACCGTGGACCTGTCGGCCGCGCCGGTGCGGCTGCAACTGATGACCGCACTCTTGTGTCTGGTATTCGTCGTGATGTGCGTGCAGTCGTTCATCGCCGCCCGCCGGGCCCGCGGTTAACACGCGCGGATGACGATGACCGTCACATTATCGTCGGCGCCGTCCCGGTTGGCGCGATTGATGAGCCGCCGGGCCGCGAGTTCCGCCGACGCCGCACGTTCCAGGATGTCTTGGATGTCGGCGGGCCTTAACCGCGACGTCAGCCCGTCGGTGCAGACGAGCACCCAGTCGCCCGCCGCGATCGGAGTGGTGTAGACTGACGGGACGACCTCGTCACGGCCGCCGATTGCCTGTTCGAGTTCGCCGCGGCGGGGATGGACGTCGCCGTCCTCGGCCGCGACCTCGCCCAACTGGATCAGGCGGCTGATGACCGTGTGGTCGCGGGTCAGTTGTTTGAGGTGGCCGCGGTGCAGGAGGTAAGTGCGGCTGTCGCCGACGTGCCCGACGACGAGGTGGCGGCCGTCGAGCACGGCCACTTCGGCGGTCGTCGCCATGCCGTGCAGTTCTGCGGACCGGCGGGCGAATGTGTACACGTGGCGGTTCGCCTCCCGGAGGGCTTCGCCGACCCGACGCCGCAACTCGTCGCGACCATCCGTCCCTTCGGCCGCGTCGGAAACGCGACCGGCGAAAGGCGGCCCCGGCAATAGCGACCGGCGGAGGCTTCGGACCGCTTCGATGGCGGCGACTTCTCCGGCCGCGCCGCCCCCGATGCCGTCCGCGACGATCGTGAGCACCGCGTCGTCGGTCACATCTTCCCGCGACTCGCTGGCGTGGACGACCGCTAGGGCGTCTTCGTTGCCGCCGCGGACCATGCCGGACGACGACCACGCCGCCACCTCCAACCGCGCCCGTCTGATCAACCGCTGACACTGCCGCAGAGTTCGGTGCAACTCGATGAAGCCGCCCACGTCGTCGACGGTCGGGCCGGTGGGAAAACGGCCGGCGCGGTCCCGGCAGTACGTCTTTCCGATCAGTCTGACGAGGAACGGGTGCGCGTCCGGGCACCGGTCGGCGAATGGAATGGGCAGCCCGTCCGGAGTGCAGTCCAGGTCGGTCAGTTCCCGCCCGAGCTGGAGGGCGTACAACACGGCGCCGAAGCAGTACAGGTCCGACCGGGGGTCGGCCAGCCCGGTGGCGAGTTCGGGGGCGCTGGCGAGCGTCGGCCGTAAGTGCGCCCCCCCGGGCAACGGCACCGGCAGTAGCATCACTGTCGGGTCCAACAGGAGTCGGCCGAACGCGTCCAGCACGACCTGATCCGGCCGCAGGCTTTCGAGCACGACGCCCACCTGGTGCAGCGCGTCGAGGACTTCCGCCAACTGAGCGAGCCAGGCGTATTGCTCGAACGGCCCGTGTTTCGGGTCGTCCCAGGCGTTCCACAGCGTCACGCCCGGGCCGGAGTCGAGGACGAGGTAGCGAAAGCCGTTCTCTTCGAATTGATCGACGACCGGGGCGACGGCCGGGCCACGGAGTCGCTCGCGCAATTCCAGTTCCCAGGCCGCGCCCGGCCATGTCGCCGCAGGGGTGACGCCCGCCGTGGGGACCGCCTCGCGGAGGAGTACCACCGGGGACTGACCGCCGTGCGCCCGCCGCGCCGCGAACCGCTCGACCCCCGCCCGCTCGTCGAGCCGCTCGCCGAGCCGGTAGACCCCGCACAGCGGCGGTGGCTCCTCCCGGGCCGGCGGGGACGATGGATCGGCGGCGACGAGTTGCATACGGGCGATCGCGAGGGGATCGGCGGGGCCTTCGTCGGACGCGGGAGACGCTTCCCCGAAGCGTCGACCCGGCAGGCTCAGACGAGCACCTGCAGTTGTACGGTTCCGATCAGGATCACGTCGTTCGCCGACAGCACTCGCGTCTGGCCCGGGTAAAGCCGGCGGCGGTTCACGAACGTGCCGTTGAGACTGTGCAGGTCTTCCAGCGTCATAATGCCGCTCGAAAATGTGAGCAGGGCGTGTCGCCGGGATGACCAGACGCGGTCGGCCGGCTCCTGGTCGCTCAGGTCGATCTCGACCACCTCGCTGTCCCAGCGGCCGATGTAATTGGCGCCGTCCGCGATCGGGTACTCGACGTTGAGTTTCATTCCGCGAATGACACGGAGCCGGTGCACCGGCACCTTCGGCGGCGGGCGGTCGCTCGTCCGCCGCGTCGCCTGGTCTGCGGCCGAAACGTGGACGGCCACTTCTGCGGTCGACCGGTCCACCGACGCCTGCGCCGGCGCGCTCACCGCTTTGAGCTGTTCCAGGTGCAGTGTGCTCGGCAGACTGTCCGAGTGCGGACGGTCGGACCGCACGGGCGGTATCGTGGCGGATTCTTCAGATGGCACGGCCTGCTCCTCCGGGCGGTCATCTGCCGTCGCGACAGGAGTCCGGGGATGGCGCATTTGCGGCAAAATGCGCGCGGTGATTCGCTTTAAGGGGAGCCTAGCTTACGGATTCGTAACGGGCCAACCGGAATTCATCACAAACGCACAAATGACAGGAAGATGAGAGAGGTCAACTCGCTCTCTCGCCTTCCCGTCATTTGCGGTCCGGTCAAAACTCTATTGCCACTACTTGATAAAGAGCATTTCACGATAGGTCGGCAGAGGCCAATACTCATCCGCGACAAACATTTCCAGCGCGTCGCCGGTGGTGCGAACCGAGTTCATAGCCGGGATGACGGCGTCCCGCGAATGCTTGGCGTGGGCGAACGGATCGCCGTCGGCATGATGGTCGAGGGCGTGGTCGAGAGCGGCGTTGGCCTTCTGGAATGCGCTGATCGCCGAGGTCAGTGTGCGGAGCAGTTCCGCTTGCGGGCCGTTATCGACTCCGGCCGCCTTGGTCGCGTTCACCGCCGTGGCGACATCCGCCTGATACCGCATGGCCGCCGGCAGGATCATCGTCTTGGCCATCATGGACATTAACCGAGCCTCGACGTTCACCGTCTTCACGTACCCTTCGCAGAGGATGTTGTAACGGCTTTGCAATTCGCGTTCGCTGTAAACGCGGTACTTGCTGAACAGTTCGATTGAGTCCTTACGGAGGATGACCGGCAGGGCGTCCACGGTGTTCCGCAGGTTCGGCAGCCCGCGGCGCTCGGCCTCGGAGTGCCATTCCGCCGTGTAATTGTCCCCGTCGAAGAGGACCTTCTTGCTCTCCTTGATGATCCCGGGCAGCAGCTCCTGGATCGCCTTATTGAGGTCCCGGCCCGCTTTGACGTCCTTCTCCAGGTGCGTCGCGATGTGATCGAGCGACTCGGCGACGATCGTGTTGAGTACGGTGTTCGGTCCGGCGATCGACTGCGACCCGCCGACCGCCCGGAATTCGAACTTGTTGCCCGTGAAGGCGAACGGGCTGGTGCGGTTGCGGTCGCCGGCGTGCCGGGGCAGTTTCGGCAAGACGCTGACGCCGATCTCCATGTAACCGCCCTGTTTGCTGCTCTTCGCTCCGCCCTTTTCGAGCTGCTCGATGACGTCGCGCAGCTGTTCGCCGAGGAAGATCGATATGATCGCCGGCGGGGCTTCGTTCGCGCCGAGACGGTGGTCGTTGGCGGCACTGGCGACGGCGACCCGCAACAGTTCCGGGTACTTGGCGACCGCCCGGATGACCGCGACGCAGAAGACCAGGAACTGCGCGTTCTCGTGCGGCGAATCGCCCGGTTCGAGCAGATTTTCACCGGAATCCGTCGCCATCGACCAGTTGTTGTGCTTGCCGGAGCCGTTGATGCCGGCGAACGGCTTCTCGTGCAGCAGACAGGCGAGCCCGTACTTGTCGGCGGTCCGCTTCTGCAGCTCCATCATCAGCATCTGATGGTCGGTGGCGAGGTTAGAGTCTTCGAAGATCGGCGCGAGTTCGTACTGGCTCGGGGCGACTTCGTTGTGACGCGTCTTGACCGGGACGCCCAACTTAAAAAGTTGCGCCTCGACGTCGGCCATGCACGCCAACACCCGCTCGGGGATCGAACCGAAGTACTGGTCCTCCAACTCCTGGCCCTTCGGCGGCGGGGCGCCGAACAGCGTACGGCCTGCGTTGAGCAGGTCCGGCCGGGCATAGAAGAAGTTCCGGTCGATCAGGAAGTACTCCTGCTCCGACCCGACCGTCGTGAAGACCTTGTTGACATCTTTGCCGAAGAGCTTGAGGATACGCTTGGCCTGGGTCGAGAGCGCCTCCATCGACCGGAGCAGCGGCGTCTTCTTGTCGAGCGCCTCGCCGGTCCAACTGACGAAAGCGGTCGGGATGACGAGGGTCGAGCCGTTCGGAGCCTCGAAGATGAACGCCGGGCTGGTCGGGTCCCAAGCGGTGTAGCCGCGGGCCTCAAACGTCGCGCGGATGCCGCCGGACGGGAAGGAACTCGCGTCCGGCTCCCCCGTGATCAGTTCCTTGCCACTGAATTCGACCAGCGCCTTACCGTCGCCGGTCGGGACGAGGAAACTGTCGTGCTTCTCCGCCGTCAGGCCGGTCATCGGGTAGAAGAGGTGCGTGAAGTGCGTGGCGCCCTTCTCAATCGCCCAATCCTTCATGGCTGAGGCGATGGCGTCGGCGTGAATGGGATCGAGCGGCACGCCCTGTTTAATCGTCTTCTGGAGTGCCTTGAACGTCGGCTTCGGCAGCCGTTCTCGTTGGACGGCCTCGCTGAACACGTTTTCACCGAACAGGTCTTTGACGTGGACCTCTTTGAAGTTCACGTTGTTGAGCTTGTGCTGTGCGGCGGCGATGGCCCGGAGGGCCTCGTGTCGGGGGTTGGACATGGAGCGTGCCTCAGCGGTCCGGTAAATTCGGGGAGGTAAAGCGCCATGTTACAGCGCATAGCGGCTAGCGGCTATGCAAGCGCGTCGAGTCAAATATCGAAATACATCGCGAACTCGTACGGGTGTGGCCGCAGCCGGATCGCATCCACTTCCTTGTCGCGCTTGTACCACATCCAGGTGTCGATCACGTCTTCCGTAAACACGTCTCCTTGCAGCAAAAACTCGTGATCCTTCGCGAGATGCCGCAGCGCCTCTTCGAGCGATTCCGGCACCTTCGGCACGCGATCAAGTTCCTCCGGCTCCAGGTCGTAGATGTCCTTATCGAGCGGTTCGCCCGGATTGATCTTGTTGCGGATGCCGTCGAGGATCGCCATGAGCATCGCGCTAAACGCGAGATAGGGGTTGCCGCTGCCGTCCGGCAGACGATACTCGATCCGTTTCGACGCCGGGCCCGTGGAATGCACGGGAATGCGGATCGCGGCGGAGCGGTTGCGGCGCGAGTATGCGAGGTTGACCGGGGCCTCATAGCCGGGGACGAGCCGCTTGTAACTGTTCGTCGTCGGGTTGGTGAAACCGCAGAGCGCCGGCGCGTGCCGCAAGAGGCCCCCGATCGCGTACATGGCCGTGTCGGACAGGCCGGCGTAGCCGGAGCCCGCATACAGATTCCGCTCGTCCTTCCAGAGCGAGGTGTGGACGTGCATGCCGGCGCCGTTGTCGCCGAAGAGCGGTTTGGGCATGAACGTCGCCGTCCGCCCGGAACGGCGGGCGACGTTCTTGACGATGTATTTGCACTTGAGGACGTTGTCGGCCGTCCGCACGAGATCGTCGAACCGCACGTCGATTTGCCCCTGGCCGCCGGACGCCGGGCCGTGATGGTGCGACTCCGCCCGCACGCCGCACTGCTGCATCGTCAGGAGCATCTCCGTCCGCAGGTCGTTGAGCGCGTCCGCCGGCGGGCAGGGCGAGTAGCCCTCTTTCGTTCGCAACTTGTAGCCGAGGTTCGGCGTCTCCGCGCGACCCGTGTTCCACGCCCCTTCGACCGAGTCCACGGAATAAAACGCGGCGTTCGCCGTCTGGTCGAAGCGGACCTCGTCGAAGACGAAGAATTCAAGCACCGGGCCGAGCCGCACCGTATCGGCGATGCCGGTCTGCCGCATGTAGTTGACCGCCTTGCGGGCGATGTTGCGCGGGTCACGGGCGTAATCTTCCTTGGTCAGCGGTTCTTGGATGTTGCAGATCAGTGTAAGGGTGGTGTCGCGGCAGAACGGGTCGATAAACGCGGTGTTCGACTCTGGCAACAGGAGCATGTCGGATTCGTTGATCGCCTTCCAACCGCGGACGCTGGAGCCGTCGAACCCCTTGCCGTCCTCGAACGTGGCCTCGTCCAGTTCGTCGGCGGGGATGGTGACGTGCTGCCACAGCCCCGGGAAGTCCATGAAGCGGAGGTCAACGGCCTTGACCTCCTTCTCGCGGATCCAGGCGAGGACCTCTTTGGGTGTCACGATGGCGGTCTCTCAAGAATAACGTCGGGAACTAATGTATTTGAAAGACGCTCTTCGTTTCGCCGCGAGGCGAACGCTGCGAGGCGAGCGCTTTTACATTTGAAAAAGCGCTCGCCTCGTTGCTGCCTCGCGGCGAAACAAAGAAGGTCACTTATCCGAGTCCTGTAACCCCAATGCCGTCCCGACGTAGGCCGCCGGCCGGGCCGCGGCGGGCCACGTCTCGATTACCGGCGTGGGATTGCTGACGAGCCTTTCGGCGGCGTTGCGACGCCCCAGCGCCTCCCACGCGAGGATCGCTCCCAGACGGGTTGGCGGCATAATCTCTTTCACGGCCGCTTCCGTCAGCGGGACGCCGGACCGCGGCGAGCGCAACACTTCCATCACCGCCCACGCCCGGATCGCCTGCCCACGCTGCGACAGGTGCGGATGCTTTTGCAGGAACTCGACGAGGGCTTTCCCCGCATCGCTCGAAGACCGGGCACACAACTGGCTCAACCGGATTAAATGCCAATCCGGCAGGTCCCGAGTCCCCAATTCGTTCGCCAGCATGTCGACGGCCGCCTTGATATCGGCCGCGTTCGGGTCTTTTTCGGCGGCGGCCTCGGCGACTGTTACCTTCGCCTGAAAGCGATGCTCGAACGCGCCGGGGGCGTCCGCGAGTCGCCGGGCTTCGTCGAGTTGGCCCTGCCGCGCCCACGCCTCGCAGTGGGCCAGCCGCGTCGCTTGCGGCGGCTCACCCGCGCCGGGCGGTCGCACTTCCTCCACCGGCCGGCCCGGGTTCAGAACCAATAGAAGCGCACCGAGCCGCGCCGGCGCCCGTCCCGCCGGAGGTGGCGCGTACGGTTGCTTCGCCTGCTCGGCGATCGCCTTCGCCTGCTCCTCGTGCTTGCGCGCGAACATTTCCAGGCCGACGACCGCCTGGCCGTCCGCCTGATTCTGCGGCGGGTACAGCAGGCCCGGCAAACCGGCGAACATGGGCTGGTTCTGTCCGCCGTGTGGGCCAAGCCGCTTCGATAGCCGCTCCTGCAATAGGACGACGCCGTCGTGGAGCGAGGGGTCGCTCGATTGCAACGGCTCAAGAGTCTTGCGCAGTTCGGTCGTCACCTGCTTCCACGAGAGTCGTTTGCCCACTTTGGCCTCCTCGTCCGTGCCGACGAGGTCCGCCTGTGTCAGGGCGACTTCTGTCAATAGCAGCAACCGCTCGATGCCGCCGTCAGCCGCAGGAGGGGCCTGCAAGATGAGCGATCGGGCCCCCTCCAGTT
>DATJGQ010001093.1:0-4276 GCA_035494815.1 Gemmataceae bacterium | reverse complement strand
CAGCGATCGGGGAACCGGACGCACCGACACGTCGAATTCCGCGAAGCCCCGCCGGAGAACCGGCTCCCGGCCGGCCCGGGCCAGATCGACGAGCAGCCCGACCTCGCCGCGAAAAAACCGTTCGGCCAACAACAGGTGATCGAGCACCTCGCCGACCGACCATCGGCCGGGCGCGGGCCGCGCGTCCGATTCCGCCTGGGAAAGATCGCGGACCAGGTCGAGCGTGCGCGCCCGCGTCGCCGCCAAAAGGTCGAGCATGTCGTCAAGCATGATCGGCCACCGGAAGTCGCGGCCGACATCGCGGCCGCGACGGGAACGGCCGTGCGGAGTCGGCCGGCGCCGGCGCCCGGGCCACGGCCAACCGGTCGAGCATCGGACTGGTGGCGAGAGTGGTCGCCACCGCCATCAGCACCAGCATGGCGAACAGCGTCGGCGAAAGGATGCCGAGGTCCAGCCCGACGGTCAGCACGATCAATTCCATCAGCCCGCGGGTGTTCATCAGCACGCCGAGGGCCGCACCGTCCCGCCAGCCGAGACCGGTGACCCGGGCGGCCGCCACCGTCCCACCGACCTTGCCCACGCTGGCGACCACGATGATCAGCCCGCAGGTCAGCCACGCGCCGGCCCCCGACACCAGTCCGATCTGCGTCCGCAGGCCGGTGAGGGCGAAAAATGCCGGCAGCAGCAGTACCGTGACAACGTCCTCGAGCTTGCGGGTCAGGGCGCGGGCCAGGCCGCTGTCGTGCGGGATGACCGCCCCGAGCAGGAACGCGCCGAACAGGGCGTGGACGCCGATCGCCTCGGTGGCCAGTGCGGACGCGAGCAGCGCGACGAGCACGGCCGCCACCGCGCCGCGCGGGCACCGCCCGCCCTCGCACCACGCCGCCAGCCGCGCGGCCAGCGGTCGCACGGCCAGCAACATGAAGCCCGCATAAGCGGCGGTCAGCACGGCCGCGAGTACCGCCCCGCCGACGGCCGCCCGGGCGACGCCGGTGACCAACGCCAGCAGACACCAGGCCGTCACGTCGTCCGTCGCCGCACAGGTTAAGGCCATCGCTCCGAGACTTGACCGACTCAGTCCCCGGTCGGTCAGGATCCGGGCCAGCACGGGAAAGGCCGTCACCGACATCGACACGCCGACGAACAGGGCGAACGCCGTGAACGGCACCCCCGGGCCGGCCAGGTCCGGGTACAGGCCCAGCGCCAATAGGGCCCCGAGCAGAAACGGCACGACAATACTGGCATGTGAGATGGCGACCGCCGCGTGCGCGCGACCGCGGAGCGACGCGGCGTCGAGTTCCACGCCGACCAGGAACATGTACACGATGACGCCGAGCTGCGCGACGGCGGCCAGTGGCGCGATGACATCGGGCGGGAAGAGAGCCGCCTGCGCCCCCGGGGCGACGCGGCCAAGGAGCGACGGCCCGAGCAGAATCCCCGCGACCACTTCGCCGATGACCGGCGGCTGCCGTAACCACACGAACATGGCCCCCAGACCGCGGCCGGCCGCCAGAACCACGCCCAGGGCCAGGAGCAAATGAGCCAGTGTGTCGGCCGACTTCCCAGATGCCGCCCCCGCCGGCGCGACCACTTCGGCCAGCGGTCGCGGCAGCGTCTCCCCGTAACCGCGGATCAGCCAGAACGCCCCGACGGCGGCGGTCAGCATCAGCGCGTAAACCCCGGTCGGGCGGAATCGTTGAACCGCGGGGAAGATCATGGGGGCCCTCATCCGGAGTGTTCGTGGAACGTCGCGTGGAAGCCGAGGTGGATCGGCGCCCGCAGCCTCAGCCGGGCGATCGGTCCACTGGCGAGCGCGTAAGCGTCGAATACCGCGAAGGTGGTGGCCACCGATTCGGCGTCGAACACCGGGCAGACGACGACGGCGGCACGCGGCCGCCGCGGGTCCGGGACGAATGCCGGTTCGCCGGCGAGGTAGTGCCGCGGCGGCGCCCGATAGTCGTCGCGAACATCTCCGTCGTCCCAGTCGCCGCGCGCAAGCCGGTCGAAGAACTTCCGCCCGGACCGACCGGCGGCCGCGATACCGAGCATCCAGAAATCGCGGTACCCCCGGCCGGCGTCGCGCGGGTCAATGGCGGGGAAGTCCGGGGCCCGCGCGTAGTCGAACTCGCGCCGCTCCAGCAGCACGCCGGTTGCCACATCGACGACGTACCGCACGGGCCGGCCCGGGCTGACGGTCGAAAACAGATCGGGCACGAGGTATTCGTCGTAGACCGGGCGGTCGAACTCGATGACGTCGGCGGTCAGCCGGCCGGACGCCTCGAACGCGTTGATGACGTGCAGGCAATACCGGCGGCCGATTGGGACCTCGGTCGCCGCGCCGCCGTCGCGCGCGACCAGCAGCAGCCGGCTCCCGCGGTCGGGCTCCCAGGAGAGCGCCTCGAGCGTCGTCCGGCCAGCCCGCAGCTCGGCGACATCGAGGACGTGCGGGCTGAGGTAGAAAACCGCATGTCGTGGCGTGAGCGCGAAATCGTGGATTGCGCACGCGTAAGGCAGCGGGGCACGAGTGCGGCTGGCGAGTTGCCCGTCGCCGGCGAAGCGGTACAGGTGCAACGCGGGTTCCCGCGGATCGAACCAGATGCCGAAGTTGAGCATCTCGCCGGTCGCCCGGTCGAACTTCGGGTGGGCGGAGAACGGGCTGAACTCGTTCAATTGACCGTCGAAGTTGTACGGGCCCCGCGTCGCCAGCGTGTCGGGGTCGAGTTCGAGGGGCAACGACTGCTCGCCGAATGCCAGCAGACGGTCGCGGTACGGATAGACGCTGACATTCAGCGGCGATTCGGTCGCGACCCCGCGCCGCAGCCGGTCCCCCGGAAAGGCCGTGCCGAACGCGCGGAAGAGTGGCCGGCCGGCGATCTCCTCCGCCACGAACTTCGGACCGCGAACGTAACGGCACGTGAAGCGCGTGCCTGCGCTGCCGAACCGGAGGCCGCAGACCATGCCGTCGCCGTCGAGCCAGTGACGATAGCGCAACTCGCCGCGCGCGAACCGGGCCGGCCCGTTCAGGTAATACGTCCCGCGGACGTACGCGGGCAGGTCGCCCTCAGCCACGAGGTCATAAGCATCTTCGACGGGCGTAAGCGCGAACGCGCACTCGAGTCCGGGGGCACGGTCAGACACGGCAAACCTCCCGCGGGGCGGCCCCGTTTACCGTGACCGCCCGGGAGGTTGGCGCGGCGCAGAACCGGTCCAGCACAAACGGGTCGAACGACCACCGGTAATGCTCGCCATCGCCCCGGGCCTCGGACCAGCGGGCACGCATCTCGTCGAGGTCAAACCGCAGACGGGTCACGTCGATGCCTTCGACGAACCGCGCGTTCGTCAGCACAGCCCGGTCGCCGACGACGACCGACGTGACGTGAGCGGCGACGAACCGGGCCAGCTCGTTGAGGTTCGCCAGATGGCGGTCGAACAGCCGGGCCGCCTCGTCGGCCGACGGGTTCACGCAATAGAACGCGCTCTCCGCCGTCTTGAGCGGGGCGAGTTCGGTAAAGTCGTTGAACACCGGTCCGGCCGGCCGCCGGCCGTGCCGCTTCTTCCACTGGTAGAAGCCGCTGACCAACGCCTGTACGCCGCGGTTGATCGGGCCGAGCCGTGCGAACTTCGACAGGTAAGTCGGCAGGAACCACCGGTCGGTAAACAGGTCGTTGACGAACGGGAAAACGTAAAGTGGGAAGTAGACGCAGAGCTCCCAGACGTACTTGAGTGTGAACGCCTCCTGATCGCCCAGCGCGTCGTAACTGACGGCGTAGCTCGGCACCGTTCCCTGGTAGAAGACGCGCATCAACTGTTCGGCCGCGCGGCACTTGAGGGCGAGTTCGGCCGGGTCGTCGGTCAGGATCGCGTCGGTGATCAGCGTGTTGTAAACGGAGATCAGGTCGCTGCCGGGGCTGTAGAGCGGGTCGGTAAACCGCCCGGCCTCGCCGGCCAGGGCCCAGCGATGCGGGCTGATCGTCTGGGCGCAGTCGTAAGAGAAGTCTTTGAGCGCCGTGTAGTCGAGAATCTTGCGGCGCGGCAGGTCGCGGGCGAACAGCGGGAACTCGCGATACAGCCATTCGAGCAGCTTCTCCTGGCTGTTCACCTCCCGCCACGGGAAGATTTCTTTGTCGTAGACGACGCCTAAGCTGGTCTTGCCCCGCAGCGGAATCACCCAGAACCAGAACCCTTCGCCCATGAAGTGATTGGTCGCCAGCCAGAACGGCAGGTGGCCGATCGCCGATCGTTCGCGCTTGCGGCGGATCTCCGATTGCGGCCGGTC
>DATJGQ010001092.1:0-3316 GCA_035494815.1 Gemmataceae bacterium | reverse complement strand
AGAGTCCTCGGGGCGCTTACGCGACCCCGCTCGCCAGACGCCGGTCTTCGTAGCGGAGGATGCGTTCCATCAGAGAACACGGGTCGACGTCGGCTTGTGGGAGCGGCCAGGTGAAGCGTTCGGCGACCGCCAACTGCCCGGCCGCGCCGCGGTCGTCTCGATAGCACCAGAGTGCGACGAATAACCCGATCGCCTTCGCCCGCCGGCAGAGTCTGCCAACCGCTGCGAAGGCGGTGGCTTCGTCAGCCGTTTCGCCCGTGCGTTCCGCACGTTCCACGAGCCATTCGACGAGCACGCGGGCCTCCTCGTCGCCCAGATGGCGGGTGAGTCCCTCATCATCGAGGATCGGCCGCAACAGCGGTCGGAACTGCATAGACGCTGTCCCCGGAAAGGCCGCGCGCCGGCGGAATAATCCCCCGCCCGCCGGGTCGCTTTGCGTTCATTCGTGTTCGTGTGGCGGGGCTCATAACCGGGGTCCCCCTCGAGGGCAAGCGGAAACTGGCCGCACCGCCGCATAAGATTGACTAAAGCTCGCAGTCCGCCGACGGAGAATCCCGTGGCTCGCTTCTTCGCCTGGCTTCTCGCCCGCCTCGTCTATCGCCTCCGCGTCGTCGGCAGTGACCACGTGCCGGCGACGGGGCCTGTGCTGCTGCTCGGCAACCACGTCAGTTATGTCGACTGGCTGATATTGATGGCGGCAACGCCGCGGCCCGTGCGGTTCGTGATCGCCTCCAACTTTCTCACCAATCCGATTTTCGGCTGGGTGCTCCGGCTATTCCGCGCGATTCCGCTCAGCCGCAAGGGCGGCCCGAAATCGCTCAAGCGGTCTTTCGCCGCGATCAACGACGCGTTGGCGAAAGGCGAATGCGTTTGCATGTTCCCTGAAAGTTATCCGACCCGCAGCGGCACGATGCTCCCTTTCAAGCGAGGCTTCGAACGGATCGCCCGGGACGCGAAGGCAACGCTGGTGCCGGTGTATCTCGACGAGTTGTGGGACAGCATCTTCAGCTACAAGCACGGCCGCCTGTTCTGGAAATGGCCGGAACCGCGGCGGTATCCCGTCCGCTGCGTCTTCGGGAAGCCGGTACCGAGCGACACGACCGCACCGCAAGTCCGGCAGGTGATTCAGGAATTGTCGGCCGAGACGGCCAAGGAGCGAACGAAGGAGTCGCTGTCGCCCCATAGGCAGTTCATCCGCATGGCGGCCCGACACCCGCTCCGCGATTGCATTATCGACGTCATCGCCGAGAAGCCGCGGACGCTGTCGTTCGGCAGGGCGCTGGCCGGCGCCCGCTGCCTGGCCCAATGGCTGAAGCCGAAACTGGGCGACGCGCCGATGGTCGGCATCTGGCTGCCGCCGAGTCTCGGCGGCGCCCTCGCCAACATCGCGGTCGGCCTGCTCGGCAAGACGTCCGTCAACCTGAATTACTCTGCCGGGCAGGCCGCGGTCGCGTCGGCGGCCAAGCAGTCCGGGCTGACGCACGTGCTGACGTCGCGAAAGTTCCTCACCCGCTCGCCGCTCGAACTTCCGGACGTCACCATGTTCTACGGCGAAGACGCCTTCGCCCAGATCACCGGCTGGCAAAAGGCCGTCGCGTTCATTTGGACACTTCTGTTGCCCGGCCGGCTGCTCGAACGGGTTTTTCTGAGCCGCGACCGTAAGGGAGCGGGACCCGCCGACGTCTGCACGGTGATCTTCTCAAGCGGCACCACCGGCGACCCGAAAGGGGTGATGCTGACCAATCAGAACATCGCGTCGAACGTCGAGGCGTTCATGGAGTTCGCGAACTTCTCGCACCGCGACCGCGTGCTCGGCGTCCTGCCGTTCTTCCACAGCTTCGGCTACACGGTCACGATGTGGGGCCCGCTCATGGCCGGGGCGGCGGTCGTCTATTACCCGGACCCTCGGGCCGCCCGCGAGATCGGCGAACTCTGTGCAAAATACAACTGCACGCTGATGGGTGCGACCGCGACCTTCCTCCGCTTATATCTCCGCCGGTGTCAGCCGGGAGACTTCAAGTCGATGCGGCTCTTGGTCTGCGGGGCGGAGAAGCTGCCGCCGCCGCTGATCGAGGAGTTCCGCATAAAGTTCCAGATCACGCCGATGGAGGGCTACGGCTGCACGGAACTGTCGCCGGTCGTCGGCGCGAACATGCCGGACCGGTTGGTCAACAACGTGCGGCAGGTCCGCATGAAGATCGGCACCGTCGGCCAGCCGCTCCCGGGGCTCGCGATTCGCATTCTCGATCCGGAGTCGCAACGACAGATGCCGTTCGGCAAGGACGGCGAGGGCATGGTTCTGGTCACCGGCCCCAACGTGATGAAGGGTTATCTCGGCCGCGACGACCTGACCGGCAAAAAGTTGCGAGACGGCTGGTACGACACCGGCGACCTCGGCTGGCTGGACGAGGAGGGGTTCCTGACGCTGACCGGGCGATTGGAGGCGTTCGCCAAGATCGGCGGCGAAATGGTGCCGCTCGAAAAGCTCGATGAGATGCTGCATCACATTCTCGGAACGACGGACCGAATGCTGGCCCTCACGCCAGTCCCCGATCCCAAGCGCGGAGAAAGTATCGTCGTCCTGCACAAGCCGTTGCCGGACGGGATGATCATGAAGACGTTGCTCAAGAAACTCAGAGAGAACGGCGCCCCCAACTTGTGGATCCCGGACGAGCGGGACTGTTTCGAGGTGGAAGATTTTGCGGTGCTCGGTTCCGGCAAACTCGACCTGCGACGGCTCAAAGAGACTGGGATGGAACGGGTCAACAAGCGCGACGGACAGAAATGACCGCCCCGCTCGCGAACTGCCGCGTGGTGCTCGTGCGGCCGCAGATCGCCGCGAACGTGGGGGCCGTCGCCCGGGCGATGCGCAACTTCGGCCTGACCGATCTCGTCCTCGTCGACGCAACCGCCGACCCGACCGATCGTGAGGCCCGGCGGCTGGCGACGCACGGCGAGCCAATTCTCGACCGGGCCCGACGTGTGACGGAGTTCGGCGACGCGGTCGCCGATTGCGTGTTCGTCGCCGCGACGTCGGCCCGGACCGGCGGGCTCTTCAGAGCACAGACGGTCGGTTGGCCGGAACAAATCCTGCCGGCCGTCATCACCGCGACGGCGGCGGGGCCGGTCGCGCTGGTATTCGGCACCGAATCCAGCGGATTGACCAACGAAGAGGTCAGCCGTTGCCACTGTCTCATTCACATCCCGGCGGACGAGGATTACCCGGCGCTGAACCTCGCGCAGTCCGTGGTGATTTGTCTGTACGAGCTACGGCTGGCGTGGAAGCGAGACGTCCGGGCGAGCCGGGAGCGTGAGC
>DATJGQ010001091.1:0-2544 GCA_035494815.1 Gemmataceae bacterium | reverse complement strand
CGGCTGACCGTTGGGACCTTCCGGGTTCACGTAGATCAGCCCCATCTGGACGGCGCCGTACGGCTTCTGGAGTTGCTTGTCGTCGTCGTACCGCTCGGCCCCGAGCCACTCGATCTCCGACCCCCAGTTGATGTCCGCTTCCGGCTCCCAGATGTCCTCGCGCCCGCCGGCGAACCCGAACGTCTTGAACCCCATCGACTCCAGGGCACAGTTCCCGGCGAAGACCATCAGGTCGGCCCACGACAGTTTCCGACCGTACTTCTGCTTGACCGGCCAGAGCAAGCGCCGGGCCTTGTCGAGGCTCGCGTTGTCGGGCCAACTGTTGAGGGGCGCGAACCGCTGGGTGCCGGAGGCGGCGCCGCCCCGGCCGTCGGCGATGCGGTAGGTGCCGGCGCTGTGCCACGCCATCCGGATGAAGAGCGGCCCGTAATGGCCGAAGTCGGACGGCCACCAGTCCTGCGACGTCGCCATCACCGCCTCGATGTCCTTCTTCACGGCATCGAGGTCGAGCGTCTTGAACTCCTCCGCGTAGTTGAACTCCTCGCCCATCGGGTTGGACAGGGGAGAGTTCTGGTGGAGGATCTCCAGGTTCAACTGGTTCGGCCACCAGTCCCGATTCGACCGGGGCCGAGCCGTTTTGGTTCCGTTCGTCGTGGTTCCGTTCGCCCCGTTCATCACCGGGCACTTACTTTCGGTCGTCATGGTCCCTCCAACACGGCGTTCCCGGAAGAACGCTCTCTGCACGCACGGATTCGATTCGGGAGGGTTAGTCTACCCCTGCGCATACGGAAAACAACCATCCGCCGCCCGGGCGCTCGGCCGATCGCTGCCGACGGTTCCGGCCGGCACCCCCGCCGCCTTCCACCGCTTTGGAGACGGCGATCGAAGCGCGCAAATCCAATGCATCCGCCAAGTTCGCGCGGAGCGAGGCGACTTGGTCGAAATAGCGCCGGATGCGATCCTGCGGCTGCGTCAACTGCAGGACTGGAGAGTCGGAGACTCCGCTTCGAACGGACTCTCGCGAGGAATCGCGGCGATTTCAGTTATCTTGCTTTCCGCGGCCTTAGCCTTTCGGTCTTGGACGACTTCGCGTCAACCAAGCTAAGGACGCTCAGAACACGGCGGCCGACACCACGCGCATTACCTCGGGGGTGGCAGGCATGTCGATCTGCACGAAACCACCCGAGTCCGAGTGGGTGATACCGTGGACGTCGAGGATACGGACGTAGGCATCCCGGTCTTCCGGAGAAAGGTAGTACAGCCTGAGTCCCGTGCCGCGGTCGCCGGTCGCCGGTCGCCGCCCGCCGTTCGCCGGAGGTGCGGCGAGTCCGACGCAGGCTTGCTGGTCTCGGAGGACAAGCGCCATGAGCTCGGCCCGCGAGTGAACGTGGAGTGCCCGGTAGATCGCGCTGACGTGATTGTGGGCGGTATGGACACTGACCCCGAGTTGCTTGGCGACGGCTTTTTCCGGCAGGCCTTGGGCGAGAAGGCCGACGACCTCCCGTTGCGCATCTGTAAGGGCGGTAGCGCCGGTCGGCCACGTCTGCCGCCGGCCCCCGGCCGCCGGGCAGTCGGTCTCCAAGTCGTTATCGCGGTTGCCTGTCGCCCGACCCGCCTCGCAGACCAGTACAGCCGTGTCCCCGAACCGGACGTGCCGGCCGCAAGGCACCACCGCCTCGCCAACTCGGGCGGCATCGACGAAGGTGCCGTTGCGGCTCCCCAAGTCTTGGACCCGAATGGCCGAGTGGCCCGACCGTGTCACCCGCGCGTGCTGCCGCGACACGGACGGGTGATCGATGACGAAGTCGCAGTATTTCGACCGGCCGATCACGACGGCATCGTTGGCCGGGACCACACAGACGAGGTGGCTCGAGGCGGGGAGCTGTACGAGGAGGATGGGGCGCCGCACCGGCGTGGCAATCGAGGTCATCGGATCAGTCCCCTCGAAGCCCTGCACTTTAGTCTGTTTAGATCATTGATACAAGCGCCGGCCCGGTAACAATTGCGAGCGCGGTTGATCAGGCGGCCGATTCGGCCGCCACCCTCGTGTACGACTTTGCGGCCCTGTGACGGCACATCAGACCGGGCGTCGCGCCCGGAGTCACTACAACGGCCGGTTGTCGCAGAGGATTCGCAGGACCGCGGGACGGCCTCTCGCCGCCGCCGGGCCGCCGCACCCAGATGGTAACAGGAGGGATCATGACAGACCAACAGGCCCCCGTCCAGGAGCAGCCCGTCCCGGTATCCGGTCAGCCGATCGGGGACGCCGGCCGGCTCACATGCGCTACGGGCGTCCGGCGCGAGCTCACCTTCTGCGAGCGGGTCGAGGCGGGCCTGGAGCAGACCCGCCGGCAGCCGTGGTACGAGGTCCCCGACAACTGCCCGGTCACCGGGTGTACGCCGGACGAATTGAACTTCCCTCGGTACGCCGCCTCCTTCCACAAGCTCCTCTACCACGACGCGGACGGGCTGCTGACCGACGACGCCACGGCGAACAGCGGGGTGGCCAACTACCGGCACATGCTCCAGGGGCTGATGATCCAG
>DATJGQ010001090.1:0-6294 GCA_035494815.1 Gemmataceae bacterium | reverse complement strand
CCCGACCCGGCAAGCCTGACGCGCGAGCGACGGAAACGCAATCTTCGGGTTCGCGTCAAGCTTGTCGGTTTCTGGAGAGGAAGCGCGCCCTTCGCCGGCGCGACTGCGCTTATCGGGTCGGCGAAGCATGTGACCCGCGAACGGCAAAAACGAAACGAAAAAAAAGGAGACGCGAGTCGCGTCCCCTTCTGGTTCCCCGGATTAGCGGCCGTAATCGGCGGGCTAATTCTGCGACACGTCTTCCATCTTCCGCGGCTTCCAGCGCGGGCGTTGGGCCGGACGGGCGCCGACCCAGACCTCGGGGGCGCTCGCGTACAGCGCGGTGCCACCGACCCACAATCCGGTCATCAACGCCGCGAACCGCTCGTCGTCGCTCGGCTCGTCGGAGATGCGGGCGCGGATCGGGTCGTGCGTGAAGTCGTCGGCCGGTTCGGCACGGTGCGCGAACCGGATCGCCTCGGAGAAATTCTGGCGCGGCGCGGCGAAGACGTCGGCCGGCATGTCGATGACGATCGGCGGCTCGGCGAGCACCGCGTGGGCCGGCGCGGCGGGGGCCAGGTCGTCGATGCGAACCTGGTCGGCGGCCGGCGGGACCGGGTTCTCGGGGGCCACATCCATCGGCGCCACCATCGGCGCGGGGACATCGATAAACATGCGTACGGCCTCCATCAGGAGGTTAGTAATGTCCGTCACTGTATCGTATACGGTTTTCACCGTCCGCACGTCCAGGGGCAGGCGGCGCGGCTCGTCGTCGAAGCCGCCGCGGCGGAGGCCCTCGGACGCCGCCAACGTCAGCGTCAACGAGCTGCTGCTGACCAGGTTAGTCGTCGACCCCTGGCGGACGCCTCCGCCGGAGTCGGCGGCGACGAGCGTCTGGCCGGACGCGGGCGTCTCGAACGACCGGGTGTCGGTCCGCACCGCCGACGGAAACGTCGTGCCGACTTCGCCCGGCACCGACAGCGTGAACAGCGTCCCGCCCAGCGACGTGAGCGTCGGCCGGCTGGTCTGGTCGATCAGGACCGTCACCGTGTCGGCGGTCTTGTCGATGACGAACGCTCCGGGGAATTGCCGGCTGCCCTGCACGAGCACGAACCGGCCGACCGTCGGGTCGAACGTCGCCAGGACGGCGACGCCCCGGCCGGTCGTGTCCGTGAAGTGGAAGGTCGAGAGGAGCAGACTTCGCGGGTCGCCGTCGAGCACGCGGACGTCGTACGCGTCCGTCGTGCCGGGGAGGACGCCCAGCGCGGCGAGGGCGGCAGGATCCACGCGGCCGAGGACGACCGTCGCCGTCACGTTCGGAGAGTTGTTCGTGTAAACGACGGTGACGCCGTCGGCGACGATCGTGGCCGTCGCGCCAGCGGGCACCTGTTGGACCACCAACCCGGTCGTGCCCGCGAGGAAGACGGCCGCCCGCTGCTGCACGACGCTGACGCCGCCGTCCTTGTCGCGGATGGTGATGACGACGTTGAAGGTCCCCTCGGTCGAGTAGCTGTGTTGCAGGTTGAACGACTTGTCCGGATTCAGGGTGAGCGGCTGGTCGCCGGTGCCGTCGCCGTAATTGACGGTCGCGGACGAGATGTCGTTGCCGGGGTCGTTGAAGCCACCGGTGCTCGTAAACGTCTGGTCTTGGGTCAACACGACGTTGCGCTGGGAGACGGTCACCGTCGGCGGGACATTGGCGACCTGGGCGGTCTCGCTGCCGGAGAAGACGCCGCCGCCGGCGTCGGCGACGAGAACGGAAATCGGGTAGCCGGCGGTCGAGCTGGCGGCGTACGTGTGGTTCGTGCTGAAGTTGTTCGCGCCGGCGGCGAGTGGGAGCGTGGTCGGTGCGGTGCCGTCGCCCCAGTCGATGGTGACGGTGCTGCTCCCGGAGGTCGTCCCGGCGGGCAGACTGCCGTCGAGCGTGATCGGACTGCCCTCGTTGCCGGCGACCGGGTTGAGCGTGACGCCCGGCGGGACGACGTTCAGCGTCGTTCCGCCCTGGAAGCCGCCGGACGCGTCCGTCACTTGCAGGCTCTGTGAGCCGGCCGAGCGCAGGATCACGCCGGAGACGGTCGCCATGCCCGTGCCGGGGCTGAAAGCGACGTCGGGCAGGGCCGCCTGCGGGTCGCTGCTGGTCAGTGTGACCGGGCCGGTGTAGGCGGTCGCCAGGTTGCCGAACTGGTCCCTGGCGAGGATGGTAATCGCGAACGGCGAGCCCGCATCCACCTGCGCCGGCGCCTGCAGGATCAATGAGCTGGCCACGGACGGGGCGACATTGATTGTTGAAGTCGTCGAGCCGCCGCCGTTGGCCGCGTCGAGCTTGGCCGTGATCGTGTGGCTGCCGGACTGCCGCAGCGTGATCGGGACCGTCGTCGTGCTCGGGGACGAGCCGCTGAACGAGACGACCACCGGCGCATCGCCGAGCGGGTCGTTCGTGCTGATGGTGACCGAGCCGGAGAAATTCGGGATGGGCTGGCCGGCTGGCGTGCGAACGGTGATCGTGACCTGCACGGGGTTGCCGGCGGTGGTTTGGGACTGCGGGTTGTCGATGGTGACCAGCGTAGAGACGCCGGTCAAGGCGTCGTTGGCCACCGGCAGGTTGGCGCCCAGCGCGCCGCCGACCGTGGCGCGAATGCTGTAGGAACCGGCGGTGAAGTTCGCGGTGTAGGTTGGGGCGACGGCGTTGCCGGAATTGGCGGTGAGGGCGGTGCCGGTGCCGGCGAACGTGCCGCCGGGGCCGGTTTGCGGGGCGGTGAAGATTACCGGCACGCCGCCCAGGCCGGTCGGTCCTTCCTTGAGTTGCACTTGCAGCGGCGGATTGAACACGGAACCGACGGTCGCGTGCGCCCCCGCGGAGAGGTTGGTCAGCGTGAAAGTCCGCGATTCGACGGCGCCGATGTCCGGGGCAGCCCCTTGTAAGCGGGGGAGACCTCGCTGGTCGGTGGACGCCAGGCCGGTCGTGTCGCCGGCGTCCAGCGCCGGGCTGCCCGGATAGGGCACGTAGTTCGGGGTGGCGCCGTTGTGCAGGTCCAGGCCGCTCAGTTTCGGATCGATCGGCGCGCCGGAATTGCCGACCAGCGTGGAGACGGTGAAACCGGTCGCGCCGGTGGCGTCGCCGATCAGGTTGTGGCCCTGGTCGGTGAACGTACCGCTGACGTCGGGCCCGCCGCCGCCCGTATTGCCGGCGACGATCGAGTCGAAGACGGCGAACCCGCCGGTCGACAGCAGGCCGCCGCTCACGGACGCGGAGTTGGCGGTGACCGTCGAGCCTTGCAGGGTGACGGTCGTCGCCGCGCCCGCGCCGGCGGGGACCATGGCGATCTCGCCGCCGCCGGCCGTCGCCTTGTTGCCACTGAAGGTGCTGTAGGTCGCAGTGGCGCTGCCGCCCAGCACGGCCAGGCCTCCCCCCGAGGTGGCCGAGTTATTCAGGAAGGCCGCACCGAGGATCGTCGCCGACCCGCCGAGGACCGCGACGCCGCCGCCCTCCACCGCAGAAATATTGCTGTCGAAGAGCGTGCTGGTCGAGTCGAGCAAGCCGCCCGCAACCAGGACGGCGCCCCCGGCGCCGGAGGACGTGGCGTTACCGCGGAGGATGTCGGTGTCGAGGATCAAAGTGGCGCCGCTTCCGACCCGGACGCCGGCGCCGTCGTTCGCCCGGCCGCCGGTCAGCGACACGCCGTAAATCGACAGGCCGGCGTTCGGCTGCACGTCGAAGAGGCGGTCGAGCTGGTTGGCGTCGACGTGCGTCAGACTCGCGTCGGCGCCGACGACGGTCAGGTTGCCGTTCAAGACGTCCAGGTCGCCGGTCGCGGCGAAGTCCTCGTTCGCGCCGGCCAGGGTGAGCGTGAACGTGCCGCTCGGCAGATTGATCTGGTCGGCGCCGGGGAGGGCGTTGGCCTCCATGACGGCGGCACGGAGGGTGATCCGGCCGGCCGCGTCGAAGGCCTGCCCGTCGCCGGGTTTGGCGTCCGGCGTGTCCAGGAAGGAGTTGACGGTGAACGTCGCTGGCAGGACGCGGCCCTCGAGGACCGAGACCCGCGGCCAGACGGTGAAGCCGCGACGACGAACGCGTTTGCGGGGAGAGTCGGATCGCGGACGACCGGACGAGAGCATAGGCGAACCCTCGCGGACCGGGTCAGAAAACGGCGGGCAGGAGGCGGTTCCGTCGGCCGAAATCAACCTCAAACGGTTTAGTGTGTCCGCCGACGGGGGGAATGTCAAGCGGCACGGTCGGGCCGATCCGCAAGTCTCCCCCAGTCCGCCCCTACCCTCGCCCCGGCCGAGTTGATAGCGTGAGACCGATACCATCCGTGCCGCCGGAGGCTCCTTCCATGCTTGCCCACAACGTCTACTTTTCGCTGCACGACCGCTCCCCGGAAGCGATTCGGCATTTGCTGGACGCCTGTCGCACCCACTTGGCCAACCGCCCCGGCGTAACGTTTTTCGCCTGCGGCGAGCTGGCTTCGGAGTGCAGCCGGCCGGTGAACGACCGGGACTTCGATGTCAGCCTACACCTGATTTTTAAGACCGTAGATGACCACGACCGGTATCAGAATCAGGACCCGGAACATCAAAAATTTATCGCCGCTTGCCGGGACAATTGGGCGAAGGTGCGCGTGTTCGACTCCGTCGTGTCCGGTGCGGACGCGGCCCTGTCGGGGCGTTTCGCCAAACAAGCTTAGGTCAGCATCGGCGGCGGGCAAATGGATTGGCAACTCATTCGATGCCGAGTCGTCGGAGCACTTCGGACAACGGTCGCCCGCGCGCGGTATGCGCCCGCCGGTCCAGCTCGTCTTGACTAATCGACGGGTCCCATGGAACGAGCGGTTCGGCGACTGTTTTCGGGATGAACTCCCCGAGCAGCTCGCCGGCCTCGTCTCGGATTTCCGCCAGCCCGTGCACTTGCAGCAGCTTCACTCGCGTTGCC
This sequence comes from Gemmataceae bacterium, assembly GCA_035494815.1. Classification (GTDB taxonomy): domain Bacteria; phylum Planctomycetota; class Planctomycetia; order Gemmatales; family Gemmataceae; genus DATJGQ01. The sequence continues at coordinate 1,385 of DATJGQ010001090.1, read as the reverse complement.
GCGTCTACCACGACTTGACTCATCACATGGCTCCGCTCTTGGAATGGTCGCATTCTAACTTCACGCGACGTCGACTTGACACAACAACGACTTGTCCGGTCCGGGGCTCAGCAGGATGATGATAGCATTCGCCTTCGTGAGCGCGGATGGCTCCAATGTCCATGACCGACGTCTTCGCATCTCTCGTTCAGCCGACGGATACGTCCGCCTACGAACTTGTCACTGCGTCCGCCGGTCCCGCCGGGCGATTGCCCCTGACCGACGAGCTGCTCCGCAACGCGCCCAGCGGGGACCTGTTCGGCTGGTCGCAGAACGTCGGCATGGGCTGGCGGCCGGCGGAACTCGGGCGGCGCGAGTTTCTGATCCTCAGCACGCAGGGCGGCCTCCGCGCCGACGACGGGTCGCCGGTCGCGCTCGGGTATCACTCGGGGCACTGGGAAGTCGGACTGCAAGTCAAGGCGGCGGCGGAAGAAATGAAGCGGCTCGGGTTCGTGCCGTTCGCGGGGGCGGTCACCGACCCGTGCGATGGGCGGACGCAGGGCACCGTCGGCATGTTCGACAGCCTGCCTTATCGCAACGACGCGGCGACGGTGTTTCGCCGGCTGATCCGCTCGCTGCCGACGCGGGCGGGCGTGCTCGGCGTGGCGACGTGCGACAAGGGGCTGCCGGCGATGATGATGGCGCTGGCCGGGATGCACGACCTGCCGACCGTGCTCGTTCCCGGCGGCGTCATGCTCGCGGGGATCGAGCAGGAGGACACGGCCAAGGTGCAGTCGATCGGCGCCCGGTTCGCGCACGGCGAGATCACGCTCGAAGAGGCGGCCGAGGCGGGCTGTCACGCGTGTGCCAGTCCCGGCGGGGGGTGCCAGTTCCTGGGCACGGCGGCCACTTCCCAAGTCGTCGCCGAAGGACTCGGAATGACACTGCCGCACGCGGCGCTCGCGCCATCGGGACAGCCGCTTTGGCTCGACCTGGCCCGCCGGTCGGCCCGGGCGCTCGCTCATCTCGCGGCCCGGCGACTGTCGACGAAACAGATTCTCACTCCGGCGGCCGTTCGCAATGCGATGGCCGTGCACGCCGCGTTCGGCGGTTCGACTAATTTGCTGCTGCATTTGCCCGCCGTCGCATTCCACGCGGGAGTGACGCGGCCGGCGCTCGAGGACTGGAAAGCCATTAACCGCCGCGTGCCGCGACTGGTGGACGCGCTGCCGAACGGGCCGGTCGGCCATCCCACAATCCGCGTATTTCTCGCCGGCGGCGTGCCCGAAGTGATGCTCCACCTGCGGGAACTCGGACTGCTCGATTTGGCGGCTCTGACCGCGACCGGCGAACCGCTCGGACGCGTGCTCGACTGGTGGCAGGGCTCTGAACATCGATCGCGGGTC